>NZ_JBFAIU010000016.1:0-51257 GCF_040654855.1 Asanoa sp. NPDC050611 | reverse complement strand
ACCGTCCCTCCCGCCAGACCCCGCTCGCCGCGCGTCGCTGCCGGGTCCGTCGTCGGTCACGCTCTTTTCTCGTCCGGCGTGGCAGCTCCGCGGGGGGTTCAGCGGGGCGCCGCTAACGGGAGCCGATGTGCCGCGCGCGGATGTTTGTGCCTGCCGTCGGGCCGTCCCGGACCGCGGCGACGATCGCGACGGTGACGAGGCAGACCACCAGGCTGATCGTCAGTGCTGGCGCTCCGAAGAAGATGAGCGCGAGGAACGCGCTGCCGCGCGGCGACGGGGGGCAGCTTGAGCCAGGGCCCTCGCACTGTCCGTCCGGGACTGTGTCGGACTGCGTGAAGATGCCCGCGATGCAGACTCCGAGCACGACTGCGTGCCCCGCGAGCACCCAGAGTGCGTTCTTCCCCGCCTGCGGCCCCTGTCCCGTTCGTCCCATGACGCGAACGTAGTGGCGGCGAGTGTGCACGGGCGTGAGTGCGGATGCTCAGTGCACGGGAGTCTTACGCGCATGACTGATCGGTTCGTTGCGAAAACCCGGAGTTCCGTGCAGAATTGAGCAGAGAGCGCGCAGGGGAGGCACGCATGGGTACGCCTGGCACCGGTATGGCCGCCGACATCGCCGAGCAGCCGGAGGTGTTCGCCGGGTTGCTCGAGCCCGCACACGCCGACCCGATCGCCGCCGTCGCGGCGGCCATCGTCGCGCGCCGGCCGCGGCACGTCGTGTTCACGGCCCGCGGCACCTCCGACCACGCCGCGCTCTACGGCGCCTATCTCGCCGAGATCCGGCTCGGGCTGCCCGCCGGGCTGGCCTCGCCGAGTGCGGTCACGGTGTTCGGCGCCCGGCCCGACCTGTCCGACGCGCTGGTCGTGGGGGTCAGCCAGAGCGGCGGCTCGCCCGACCTGACCGAGGTCGTCAAGGTCGCCCGGGAGACGGGCGCGCTGACGCTGGCGATCACCAACAACCCCGACTCGGCGCTCGCGCAGGCCGCCGAGCTGCACGTCGACGTCGCCGCCGGGCACGAGCGGGCGGTCGCCGCGACCAAGACCTACACGGCCGAGCTGCTCGCGCTGCTCCTGCTCGTCGAGGGCATCCGCGGCGGCGACGGCCGGGTGCCCGCCGCCGAGCTGCGCGCCATCGCCGACCTGCCCGAGCTGGCCACGACGGCGCTGGCCGACCCGACCGCACCCGACCTGGCGCGGCGCTACCGGTTCGCCGCCCGGATGGTCACCACCGGCCGCGGCTACGCCTACCCGACCGCCCGCGAGGCCGCCCTCAAGCTGATGGAGACCTCCTACCTGCCGGCCCTCTCGTTCTCGGGCGCCGACCTGCTGCACGGCCCGCTCGCCCTGGCCGACCCCGACGTCCCGGTGCTGGCCGTCGTCGGCGCGGGCCCGGGCGGCGCCGCCATGCGCGAGGTGCTCACCCGCCTCGACGAGCGGCGCGCCGACGTGGTGACGGTCGGCCCGGCCGACGTCCCGGGCGCCTCCGCCCGGCTCGCCGTGCCCGAGGTCGACGAGCGCCTCGCCCCGCTGCTCGACATCCTCCCGCTCCAGCGCCTGGCCCTGGCCCTCGCCCTGGCCCGCGGCGAGAACCCCGACGCACCCCGGGGCCTGGCCAAAGTCACGAGCACGCTCTGACCCGTGGCACGCTGGTCTACGTGTCGACCCTTCGTGATCTGGTTGAGGAGCACACCGCGCTGAGGCGCGGTGACATCGACCATCTGCACCGCATCGCCGGTGAGTGGCAGCTGCTCTCCGACCTGTCCTTCGCCGACCTGCTGCTCTGGGTGCCGGTCGACGACGAGGGGGCGTTCCTCTGCGTGGCCCAGGTCCGCCCGACCACGGCGCCCACCGCCTACCAGGACGACCAGGTCGGCCGGATCGTCGGCGGGCCCGAGGTGGCTCACCTGGACATCGCGTACCGCGAAGGCCGCATCTGGCGCGAGGGCGACCCGGTCTGGTACGGCGACACCCCCGCCCGGCACGAGGCGATCCCGGTGCGGCTGCGCTCCGCGGACGGGGAGAGCGGTGCCGTGATCGCGGTGGTCGGCCGCGACACCAACCTGTCCACGGCACGGACGCCGAGCCAGCTCGAGCTCAACTACCTGACCACGGCCGACGACCTGGCCCAGATGACGTCGGACGGCACGTTCCCGCCGCGCCGGCACCCGGGCGAGACCACCTCGGCGCCGCGGGTCGGCGACGGTCTCGTCCGCCTCGACGCCAGCGGCAAGGTCACCTTCGCGAGCCCCAACGCGCAGTCCGCGTACCGCCGCCTGGGCTTCGCCGCCCATCTCGTCGGCGAGGACCTGTCCGTGCTGATCAAGCGGCTGGCCGACGACCCGCTGGAGGGCACCGACGCGGCCAACCGGGTGCTGGCCTCGTTGCGCGGCGAGGCGCCGGCGCGCAAGGAGGTCGACGCCCGCGGCGCGACCGTGCTCCACCGGGCGCTGCCGCTGATGCCTGCAGGTGTGCCGATCGGCTCGCTGGTGCTGGTCCGCGACATCACCGAGGTACGCCGCCGCGACCGCGCCCTGATCACCAAGGACGCGACCATCCGGGAGATCCACCACCGGGTCAAGAACAACCTGCAGACCGTCGCGGCGCTGCTGCGCCTGCAGGCCCGGCGGGTCGGCATCCCGGCCGCCCGGGCGGCGCTGGAGGAGTCGGTGCGGCGGGTCGCCTCGATCGCGCTGGTCCACGAGACGCTGTCGATGTCCAGCGACGAGGCGGTCGAGTTCGACGGCATCGTCGACAAGGTCGCCGGCGCCGCGACGGAGGTGGCCAGCACCGAGCTGTCGGTCCGGATGCGCCGCGAGGGCTCGTTCGGCGTGCTCCCGGCCGAGATCGCCACGTCGCTGGTCATGGTGCTCAACGAACTGCTGCTCAACGCGGCCGAGCACGGCTTCTCCGACGACGGCGCCGTGGAGCCCGAGGTGGTCGTCGCCGTGCACCGGTTCCGCAAGCAACTGCACGTCACGGTCGCCGACAACGGGCGCGGGCTGCCACCGGACTTCGACCCGGACAAGGGCGGACGCCTCGGCCTGCAGATCGTCCGCGCACTGGCGACGGGGGAGCTGCGCGGCTCGATCGAGCTACGCAACCGAGCCGAGGGCGGCACCGAAGCCGTGCTGGTCGTGCCGCTAGGCAAGGCGCGCTGATGCGTATTTGGCGGCAGAGCAAGGGCTGATGCGCATATGGCGGCAGAGCAAGCGGCTGATGCGCATATGGCGGCAGAGCAAGCAGCCGATGCGTGTATGGCGGCAGAGCAAGCGGCTGATGCGTGTATGACGGCAGAGCAAGCGGGGTCAGCGCGGCGTCAGCAGGGCGACGGTCAGGCCGGGCTCGTGCCAGACCTGGCGGGTTGCGTAGCCCGCGCGTAGCGCCGCGCCCTTCTCGCCCGGGACGGTGGCCAGCGGCTCGGCCCGGTCGCCGGTGGTCAGCAGCCACAGCCGCGGTGCGGCGGCCTGGAACAGGCAGGCGGTCGGGTCCGGGCACTCGGTGGCGCGCAGCTCACCCCGCTGCACCGCGGACTCCCACAACAGCACGTCGGTCGGTGCCCCGCTGCCCATCCCGTACGCCACCGCGACGTCGAGCATCTTCCAGCCGTCCCGCGGGTCGTAGACGATCCCGTCGCCCGGCTGCGCGTTGGCCCGGATCACCGCGACCGCGCCCGGATAGTCGACCGGCGCGGAGCGGGGCCACTCGTGGGTCCGCCGCAGCCCGGCCTGCGCCGGCGCGCCCAGCGCCGCCACCAGCAGGACCACCACCAGCCCGAACGCCAGCCGGACCCGGCGGAGCGCGAGGGCGGCCAGGACGCAGAGCGGCGGCACGGTCCCGATCAGATAGCGCGGCACCCAGTACGGACCCGCCAGGGCCGCCAGGAACAGCAGGCCGGCCGGCAGCATTACCGACAGGCCGAGCACCGCCGGCCAGCGCCCGCCCGCCAGGGCCCAGCCCAGCGCCGCCAGCACGACCAGCGCCCCACCGACCGCCGACGCCTGCAGCACGCTGCCCGGCAGGCCGAGCAGGTCGCCGAGGGCCGGCCGGGGAACCCAGTCGAGCTGCACGCCGGCCTGGCCGCGGCCGATCGCGACCAGCGGGACCAGCAGCACCGCGGCGGCGCCGACCGCGGCCGCGAAACCCGCCGCCGCCCGGCCGCGGCCGATCACCGCGACGGCGTGGCCCGCCACGACCAGCAGCGCGACCAGGTTGCACAGCCCGAGCCCGAACACCGCGAGCGCGTAGAGGACCCAGCGCACCCAGCCCGGGCGCTCCACCGCCCGGGCCAGCAGCAGCGTCGCGAGCACGGTGAACAGCACCGCGAACGCGTACCCCCGCGCCTCCTGTCCGTAGCGCGACGTCGCCGGCACGACCGCGAAGAGCGTGCCAGCGAGCAGCCCGGTGCGCCCGTCGAACAGGCGTGCGCCGAGCCTGGTGGTGACCGCGGCGGCGCCGACCATCGCGAGCAGCGACGGCAGCCGCAGTGCCAGCGGCGAGTCGCCGAACAGCCGGATCCAGCCGTGCATGAACAGGTAGTAGGGCCCGGTCACGGCGTCGATGCCGGCGAGCATGCGCCCCAGGTCCGGCAGTGGTCGGGTCGCCGCGCTCCAGGTCGCGAGCTCGTCGCGCCAGAGCGGCGCCCGGTCGAGCTGGAAGCCGGCGACGAGCAGCGTCAGCACCGCCGGCACGACCGGCGCCCACGGTCCGGTGAGGAACCGGCGCGGTCCTGCGGCCGCGGCGCGGACCCGATCGAGCTGCTGCGTCATCGGCGGCTCCCCCGGTGCGCCGCAAATGTCCCTATTGCCGGATCAGCCTAGCGTGAAGCGGGCCACACCGGGGCCCGGCATCTGAGACTGACGGCCGCAATCGAAGCGTGCTGTGGCAGCATGATGAGCGTGACTGCAACCGCCGACCGTCGCATGGTGATGCTGGGCCTCACGGTCCGTCGCCACGTCGACTACGGCCGTGTTCGCAGTGCCATGTGTCCGGCTCACTGACGACGCCCGACTCACGTCCGGGCGCGTCCGCGCCGGGCATTCTTGTGTCTTCTCCAGAAGGCGGCTCGCGCGACGCGCCAAACCGACCTTCGGAGGAACGCCGCGATGGCGGTCAGCAGCACCCCCGCCCGTTCGCCCCGCCGCGCCCGGGGCGAGGGCCAGTGGGCTCTCGGGCACCGCGAGCCGCTCAACGCCAACGAGCGCACCAAGAAGGACGACGATCCGCTCAACGTCCGGGCCCGGATCGAGAACATCTACGCGCACGGCGGCTTCGCCTCGATCGACCCCGCTGACCTGCGCGGCCGGTTCCGCTGGTGGGGTCTCTACACCCAGCGCAAGGCGGGCATCGACGGCGGCCGCACCGCGGTGCTGGAGCCGCACGAGCTCGAGGACGAGTTCTTCATGCTGCGGGTACGCGTCGACGGCGGTCAGCTGAGCCTCGCCCAGCTGCGGGTGATCGCGGAGATCTCCACCGAGTTCGGCCGCGACACCGCCGACATCACCGACCGGCAGAACATCCAGCTCCACTGGATCCGGGTCGAGGACGTGCCGGAGATCTGGCGGCGCCTCGAGGCGGTCGGCCTGCAGACCACCGAGGCCTGCGGCGACTGTCCCCGGGTGGTGCTCGGCAGCCCCGTCGCCGGCGTCTCCGCGGACGAGGTGCTCGACGCCACGCCGGCCGTCGACGCGATCGTCGACCGGTTCGTCGGCAGCAAGGAGTTCTCCAACCTGCCGCGCAAGTTCAAGTCGTCGGTGTCCTGGCTCGCCGACATGCCGTACGAGATCAACGACATCTCGTTCATCGGCGTCGAGCACCCGGACTACGGGCCGGGCTTCGACCTCTGGGTCGGCGGCGGCCTGTCCACCAACCCGATGCTGGCCCAGCGGGTCGGCGTCTGGGTGCCGCTGCACGAGGTGGCCGACGTCTGGGCCGGCGTGGTCGGGATCTTCCGTGACTACGGCTACCGCCGCCTGCGGCACCGCGCTCGGCTCAAGTTCCTCGTCGCCGACTGGGGCGTGGAGAAGTTCCGCGAGGTGCTGGAGAAGGAATACCTTGGCCGGTCGCTTGTGGACGGTCCTTCGCCGGCGTTGCCCGACAAGCCGATCGACCACATCGGCGTGCACCGGCAGCGCGACGGGCGTTACTACGTCGGCGCCGCGCCGGTCGTCGGCCGCGTGTCCGGCTCGCAGCTCGCGGCGCTGGCCGACGTCGTCGAGGCGCACGGCAGTGACCGGGTCAGCCTCACGCCGTACCAGAAGCTGCTGGTCCTCGACGTGCCCGAGGAGCGCACCGAGTCGCTGGTGACCGGGCTGCGCGGGATCGGGCTGGAGGCCCGCCCGTCCAACTGGCGGCGCGCGACGATGGCCTGCACCGGCATCGAGTACTGCAAGCTCGCGATCGTCGAGACCAAGGCCCGCGGCCAGGAGCTGGTGGAGCGCCTGGAGGAGCGGCTCGGCGACATCGACGCCGACATCACCATCAACATCAACGGCTGCCCGAACGCCTGCGCCCGCACCCAGACCGCCGACATCGGCCTCAAGGGACAGTTGGTCGTCGGCCCCGACGGTCGCCAGGTCGAAGGCTTCCAGGTGCACCTCGGCGGCGGCCTCGGGATGGCGCAGGGCCAGACCGCCGGCTTCGGCCGCAAGCTGCGCGGCCTCAAGACCACTGCCGACGAGCTGCCCGCGTACGTCGAGCGGCTGGCCCGCCGGTACCTCGACGGCCGCACCGGCCCGGACGAGGCATTCGCCCAGTGGGTGATGCGGGCCGACGAGGAGGCGCTGCGGTGAGCGAGCGAAGCGAGCGAATCAGCCAGCTCAGTGCGTCAGGCTCTTTGGCTTCCTCGCGAAGCGAGGTAGACAAATGAGCTCCGAGAACCGGGCGGCGCCCATGTACTGCCCCTACTGCGCCGAAGAGGACCTGCGCCCGCACGAGGAGGCGCACGGCGCCTGGGAGTGCCGTGGCTGCCAGCGGGTCTTCTCGGTCAAGTTCCTCGGCCTGCGCGCAGCAGGTCTCCTATCCACGGACGGGAAAGAGGTGAGGTAGCCCGATGACCACGGTTAACGGCGCTGGACTGGGGTTGGTGTCGCTCGGCGGCGCTCCCAGCCAGACCGCCGGTCGGCGTTCCGCCGACGAGCTCGAGGCCCTGGCCAAGGCGGCCGGCCGTGACCTGGAAGGCGCACCGGCGCTGGAGATCGCCCGCTGGGCGGCCGAGACGTTCGGCGCGCGGTTCGCCGTGACCAGCTCGATGGCCGACGGCGTCGTCGCCCATCTGGTCTCCCGCGTCGCGCCCGGCGTCGACGTGGTGTTCCTCGACACCGGCCTGCACTTCCCCGAGACCCTCAAGGTCCGTGACACGGTGGCCCGCACGCTGCCGGTCAACGTGCGCTCGATCCGGCCGCGGATGACCGTCGGCCAGCAGGACGGCGAGTACGGGCCGCGCCTGTTCAACCGCGCTCCCGACGAGTGCTGCTTCATGCGCAAGGTCGAGCCGCTGGAGCGGGCCCTCGGCGACTACGACGCCTGGGCCGCCGGGCTGCGCCGCGACGAGTCGCCGACCCGGGCCAACACCCCGGTCGTGGCGTTCGACGCGAAGCGTGGCAAGGTCAAGGTCAACCCGATCGCCGCCTGGAGCCAGGCGGACGTGGACGCGTACATCTCCCGCTGGAACGTCCCGGTCAACGAGCTGTTCAAGCAGGGCTACGGCTCGATCGGCTGCTGGCCCTGCACCCGGCGCACCAAGGCCGGCGAGGACCCGCGGGCCGGCCGGTGGGCGATGTTCGACAAGACGGAATGTGGCCTGCACGTATGACACCGCGCCTCTGGCAACCCGCCGCGACCGGCCCGCTGGTGCTGGTCGCGCACGGCAGTCGTGACCCGCGCGCGGCCCGCGCCAACGAGGCGCTGGTCGCGGCGGTGCGGCGGGTGGTGCCGCGCACGCCGGTGCGGCTGTCCTTCCTCGACCACGCCGGGCCGCGACCGGCCGACGTGCTGCTGGCGCTGGAAGCATCCGGCGCCGGGCGGGCGACGCTGGCGCCGCTGCTGCTGACCTCGGCCTACCACGGCCGGGTCGACATCCCGGCGGCGCTGATGGACGCCCGCGGCCGGGGGCTGCGGATGCCGGTGGCGGTCGCCGACGTGCTCGGGCCGGTCGGCGGGGTGACCCCGCCCTACCTGCTGGCGGCGCTGCGCCGGCGGCTGGCGGCGGCCTGTTCCGCCGCCGGTGTCTGGGCGCCCGGTGCCGTGCCGCTGGACGGCGTGGTGCTGGCGGCGGCGGGCACCCGCGACGACGCGGCCCGGGAGACGGTCGCGACCGTGGCGGAGAACCTCTCGACCGCGCTCGGTGGCGTGCCGTGCGAGGTGGCGTACGCCTCGGCGGCGGCGCCGACCGGTGCCGAGGCGGTCGCGTCGCTGCGGGCCCGCGGTGCACGGCACGTCGGGGTGGCGTCGTACTTCCTGGCGCCCGGCCTGCTGCACGAGACGGTCGTCACGGCGGCCCGGTCGGCGGGTGCCACCGTGGTGGCCGAGCCGCTGGGTGGCGCGCCGGAGTTGGCCCGACTCGTGCTGGCCCGCGGCCGGACCGCCCGCGAGCCCGTCTGCGACCTGGCACACGCCGCGTGAACGTGGGCAAGCCCACGTTGGAGTGATTGCGGGGTCTGCGCCGGCCGGGCGGATACCTTGCGCCCGTGACCAGCGACATGTCATCGGGGGCGACGAAGCCGCCGTTCTACACCACGGTTCCCGGAGCCGTGACCATCATCGGCCTGCTCGGTCTGGTCACGCTCTTCGTCTGGCTGGGTGACCGGGACAACAGGGCGCGTGCGGAGCAGATGTCCGTGGCGGTGAGCTCGTGCGACCTGAGCGGTCCGACGGGCAAGGTCGTCCTGGAGGTGCGCAACACCGGCCCGACCACCCGATCGGCACACATCCAGATCGAGTACCTCGACGCTGACGGCGTGCGGATCGACACCGACTCCGCGACGGCGTGGAACGTGCCCGCGGGCGGGACGGTGAAGGTGGAGGAGACGACGTCGTTGGACGCGCCGGCGCCCGGGGGGACGTGCGAGATCACCAGCGTGCGCTGATGCCTCGCGAAACCCACGGCGGACCTGGCAGCGAAGCGGTGTCCGGCGGGAGCGACGGTCGCGTTCACCGCGGACCCGGGAAGAAAGTGAATTTCAGGTGAATCGGGGTGGGGAAACGCAGGACGCCCCGGTTGCCCGGGGCGTCCTTGCGTTGGTGCTGTGGTTCAGGCGGAGTGAGCGCGCAGGACCCGCAGGCCGCCACGGCGCTTGACCGCGCGCCGCTCTTCCTCGCTCATCCCGCCCCACACGCCGGCGTCCTGACCGGACTCCAGCGCCCACTGCAGGCACTGGTCGGTCACGGAGCACCGCCGGCAGACGGCCTTGGCCTGCTCGACCTGCAACAGAGCCGGACCGGAGGTCCCGATCGGGAAGAACAGCTCCGGGTCTTCGTCGCGGCAGGCAGCATGGTGGCGCCAGTCCATGGCGGCAACACTCCTCGTTCTGCGATGGCAAACAATGCGGGTGGATCTTTATATGCGCGCGCGTTGCACTCCGTGACGGTGAGCATCCGACACGTCGGCACCACGTGGGCAGGCGACTAGCTCTGCGGAACGGCCCCGAGGCTGCTTGCTAGGTGCTCGCGGGCAACGTTCCCGTAACTCGTTTTCGCTTGTGAATACTTTCACGAACTGTCGCGATGTCAAGGGGGACGCCGCGAAAAAGTCTGAGCGGGTGAGCAAGCTCACGACCCCTTTGTCCGGTTTTCGAGCATGTGCCCGGCACCCGGATTTCGCCAGCCGCAATCAATGTAGTACGGTCCGGGCCACATTACCGGCATTTCCGGCACGTGTCACCCCTGCGGCTGCCACAATCCGCGCCCGGACACCACGTACCCGCTTCTCAGCAGATTACTCTCAGCGCTTGCGCCACGGAGGTAAATCTGACTTTTTCCCGCTCGCCGAGATAGTCACCGTCCACTTGGAACGCTTCTGGACGGCGCGCTAGCAGGGTGAATTCGTGAACGTCATGAAGATGAACGACCTGGCGGCCGTGCGGGTTCGTCCGGGGCGACAGGATCTGCGTGACTGTCCGTGTCGTACTCGCGACCGCTAGCTGACGGACGGCCAGTACGTCAAGTCCGAGGTCGAACGACGCGTCCGGATTGGGGCTTACGGGGCGATCGCCGAGATAGGTCCACGGGGTGGTGTTCTGGACGATCACCGTCGCGAGCTCATCGATCAACGTCTCGGCCGGACGCTCCAGCGCGATCGCCGGATGGCGCCGGTCGGTGGCCAGATACTCACCGAACGTAGACCGCAGATACAGCGCGGTGGTCGACACCCGCCCCCGCGATCGGGCCCGCTCGACCCGCCGGACGACCGCCGCGTCGAGCCCGAAGCCTGCACAGAAAGTGAAGTAGCGGTCGTCCGCGCGGCCGAGGCCGATCGTGCGGAACCGGCCCGCGCGCAACCCCTCGAGGATCACGCCGGTGCCCTCGATCCAGTCCTTCGGCAACCCGATGGCGCGGGCGAACACGTTCGTCGAGCCGCCCGGCACGACCGCGAGGGCCGGCAGCCGCTCGGCCGGCGTGGTGTCGCCGAGCGGCGGCAGCTCCGGCAGCGCGGACATCAGCCCGTTGACGGCCTCGTTGACCGTTCCGTCCCCACCGAGCGTGACCACGACGTCGACGCCGTGCAGGGCCGCGTCATGGACCAGCTTGACCGCGTGACCGCGCCGCCGGGTGAACTCGACCCGCAGGTCGACGGCGCTGCGCAGCGCGCGGATGAGGACGTCACGGCTGCGTTCGGAGGTCGTGGTGGCCTTCGGGTTGACCACCAGCAAGGCCCGCATGTGGCGGACTGTACCCGGCTGCAGTCACCCTCCGTGCGCCTTCTCCGCGCCCGGGAGCTGTGTCGCGCGGCACGGCGGTATCGTGGCCGCGTGTCCGAGACCGCTGCCTCGCCCGCGCCCACGACGCTGCGGGCCGCCGTGTGGCTGCTCTTCGCGCAGGCCGCCGGCATGGTCGTGCTCACCGCTTACCTGGGGTACGAGGTGCTGACCGCCGACGCGACCGACATCACGTCGGCGCTCCTGCTCACGGTGTTCGCCGCGTTCGGCGCGGTGGCGCTGTTCCTGCTCGGCCGCGCGCTCGGCCACGGCCGGGCGGGCGCCCGCGGGCCGGCGATCGTGCTGCAGCTCATGCTCTGCGCGGTCGGCTACTACATGATCCAGGGCGGCCTGGCCTGGCTTGGCGTGGTGCTGATCGCCCTGGGCCTGGGCCTGTGCGCCCTGATGATCGCGCCGGCGACCAGCCGCGCGCTGGGCGTCGACCCGTAGCTAGCGCGTGTGATCTAGCACGATCTTGCCGAAGACCTCGCCCTCGTTGAGGCGGGCGAAGGCGCGCTCGACCTCGGAGAAGCCGATCACCTCGTCGACGACCGGGCGGATCGCCTTGTCGGCGCAGAAGGACAGCAGGGCGGCGAGCTCGCCGGGGGTGCCCATGGAGCTGCCGAGGATCTCGAGCTGCATGGCGTACACCCGGCGCAGGTCGATCTTCGGCAGGTAGCCGGAGGTCGCGCCGGACACGACGATCCGGGCGCCGGGGGCGCAGCACTTGAGCGAGTGCGCGAAGGTGGCCTCGCCGACGGTCTCGATCACCACGCCGACCCGCTCGGGGAGCCGGGCGCCGGGCTCGAGCGCGGTGGCGCCGAGCGCGCCGATCCGGTCACGCTTCTTGGGGTCGCGGCTCGTGACGTAGACCCGCTTGTCCATGGCGACCGCGATCAGCGCCGCGGCGGTCGCGACGCCGCCGCCGGCACCCTGGATCAGCACGGCGTCGGTCTCCTCGACGCGGCCCTTGGTGGTCAGCATCCGGTAGGCGGTCAGCCACGCCGTCGGCAGGCACGCCGCGTCGGCCCAGTCGAGATCGGCGGGCTTGGGAACCAGGTTCTCCACGGGTACGGCGACCCGCTCGGCCAGGGTGCCGGGGAAGTGCTCGGACAGGAGCGTGTAGCCACGCGGGTCGCCGGGCGTGGTGATCACCGGGTAGACCACGACCTCCTCGCCACCGGGCGCGATCCCGGCGGCGTCGCAGCCGAGGATCATCGGCAGCTGCTGCTCGCGCAGGCCGACACCACGCAGCGACCAGAGGTCGTGGTGGTTGAGCGAACTGGTCCGCACCTCGACGGTGGTCCAGCCGTCGCGCTGCTCGGGCTCGGGCATGTCGCCGACAGCGAGCGCGGAAAGCGGGTTGGCGTCATCGAACTTCGTGGCGAAGGCAGCGCGCATGCCTAGGAATCTAGTGGGTCGGCCTGGACACCGCCCGCGCTCGACGCCCGATCCGGCCCGGCACCCCTTCCGCGGCGGCTTTGCTCTGCTTCCACATACGCACCGCAGGTCAGCGGGGGTGGTGCGCGGATGTAAGCAGAGCAAAGCCGCCGGTGGGCATGCGGCTGGGTGCCGCGGTGCGGTGCGGATCGGTCGCGGAAATGCCGTCCCGGCGTGAACCTTCGTGCGGCTGCCCGGTACCTACAAAAGTGAGGCCGGACATCAGGCTCGACGAGGTTTCGCCGCGGGTGCGGTGGGCGCGGTCGCGGGGTTGGGAGGTGGGGTGGGCTGGATCGAGGTCGGCGCTTGGCGTCCATCTGCGGGCGGGGGACGCGATTAGCCGTGTAGGGATGGGGGGTTGATCTAGGTAGCGCTCGGCGTCCAAATGAGGCCGCGGGGAGGCTCGCTGCTGGGAGACGCTTGGCTTGGGTGTGGCCTGCGGTTGGTCCTGGTGCCGCGGACGCGGCAGCGAAGCGGAGCGAGCGGTGTCCGGCGGGAGCGACGGTCGCGCCCCCGACGGACCCGGGTAAACCGCTTCTTGCTCTTACGCTCTTGCGACGCCGTCGCGGTGTGCGGCTTCGGCGACCGCCGTCGCCACCGCGGGAGCGACGCGGGGGTCGAGGGGTGACGGGACGAAGGCGTCCGGCTGCAGGTTGTCGGCGACCACGCCGGCGATCGCGTCTGCCGCTGCCACCTTCATGCCCTCCGTGATGCGCGTGGCGCGGGCCTCCAGTGCGCCGCGGAAAACGCCCGGGAAGGCCAGCACGTTGTTGATCTGGTTGGGGAAGTCGCTGCGGCCCGTCGCGACCAGGGCCGCGTGCCGTGACGCGATTTCCGGGTGCACCTCGGGCGTCGGGTTGGCCAGTGCGAAGACGATCGCGCCCGAGGCCATCGTGGCCACCGCCGACTCCGGGATCTCGCCGCCCGACACGCCGATCAGGACGTCGGCGCCTGACAGCGCCTCCGCGATGCCGCCGGCGCGGCGGTGCGGGTTGGTCAGCGCGGCCATCTCCGCCTTGGCCACCGCCGTCGGCGCCGACAGGTCCGGGCGGTCGGAGTGGAGGATGCCGCGGGAGTCGACGAGCATGACCTCCGCCGGGTTGACGCCGCCCGCGACGAGCATCTTGGTCACCGCGATGCCGGCCGCGCCCGCGCCGCTGACCACCACGCGCAGGTCGGTCAGCTTGCGCTCCAGAAGCGTCGCGGCGTTGCGCAACGCGGCGAGGACGACGATCGCCGTGCCGTGCTGGTCGTCGTGGAAGACCGGGATCGGCAACGCCTCGTCGAGCCGGCGCTCGATCTCGAAGCAGCGTGGGGCGCTGATGTCCTCGAGGTTGATGCCGCCGAACGACGGCGCCAGCGCGGTGACCGTGTCGATGATGCCGTCGATGTCCTGTGTGTCCAGGCAGATCGGCACGGCGTCGACGCCACCGAACTGCTTGAACAGCACCGCTTTGCCTTCCATCACGGGCATCGCGGCGCGTGGGCCGATGTTGCCGAGGCCCAGCACGGCGGAGCCGTCGGTGACGACGGCCACCGTGTGCGAGACCCACGTGTAGTCGTCGACCAGCGCCGGGTCGGCGGCGATCGCCTCGCAGACCCGGGCCACGCCGGGTGTGTACGCCAGCGAGAGGTCCTCGCGGCTGGTCAGCGGGACGGTCGACGTGACCGCCATCTTGCCGCCGCGGTGCAGCTGGAAGACCGGATCGTCTGTGGACTCTGCGGACATTGCAGTACTCCAAATCGCGTCGAGGTGTGAGCCGGCAGAGAGGTGCCGGCTCGACGCGAGGTCAGCGGTGACCGGCGAAGCACGCGGGGGTTGCCCGCTAACTGTCGAGCATAATCCTTGTCCGGATACGGGACGGTCGCGGCCAGTATCGGAAGAGCACGCGCCCGTGCACCTCGGCCACGCCGTACGCCCGGGAGTCGTCGGTGACGAACTCGTTGTCGCCGCGTAGCCACCAGCCGTCGGGGCGCTGCTCGACCGCGCGTTTCACGACCAGGAGGTCTGGCCGCGCGCGGAACGTGGCGACGACGACGTCGCCGGGACGGACCGGACGGCCGCCCCGCAACACCAACAGCGCGTCACCGTCACGCAAGGTGGGCGCCATCGACGGACCCCGCACCAGAGCGGCGAAAAGTGACGCCACGTACGGACCTCCGCGATGTTTCGGGGGAGCACCGGGGGTAATGTCCTCAGCGAGGATCATCGTAAGTCTTCCCTTGGAGGAGTCCTGATGCGACTTCCTAACTTCCTTACGCCGCGGACCGTGGTCAGCGCGCACTGCGACCTGCCGTGCGGCGTCTACGACCCGGCGCAGGCCCGGATCGAGGCCGAGTCGATCAAAGCGATCCAGGAGAAGTACCAGGCCAACCAGGACCCGGTCTACCGCACCCGCGCCTTGATCATCAAGGAGCAGCGGTCCGAGCTGGTCAAGCACCACCTGTGGGTGCTGTGGACCGACTACTTCAAGCCGCCGCACTTCGAGAAGTACCCGCAGCTCCACCAGCTCTTCAACGAGGCCACCAAGCTCGCGGGTGGCGCCGGCACCAAGGAGTCGGTCGACCCCGCCGACGGCGACAAGCTGCTGGCGAAGATCGACGAGATCGCGAAGATCTTCTGGGAGACCAAGCAGGCCTGACCAGGCTGTTGGCAGATAGAACCGGCCGGTGCCCCGTCGAGGGTGCCGGCCGGTGCTGTCAGCGGGTTTTCGACCAACCCGGTAGAGTCCGCAACCGGTGAGCCAGATGACGACCGACCCAGACTCCGGCGCGACGTTCGACGACGACGTCGTGCTGCTGTCCGTGCCCGCGGACGGCGGCTATCTGGGCGTGCTCCGCACGGCCACCGCCACCCTCGCGGCCCGGCTCCAGTTCGCCCTCGACGAGATCGAGGATCTCCGGATCGCCGTCGACGAGGCCTGCGCGATGCTGCTCGTGGTCGCGACCCCCGGCGCGGAGCTGGAGTGCCGGTTCTCGGTCACCGACGACGCGCTGCTGGTCGAGGTCGAGGTGCCGACCGTGCGCGGCGCGCGGCTGCCGGCGGAGAGCTCGTTCGCCTGGAAGGTGCTGACGGCGTTGACGAGCTCCGCGAGCGCCGAGGTCGAGGGCGGCCGGGCGACGATCCGGCTGATCACGCGCCGGACCGGCATCGGCTAGTTCGTGGCTGTTGCCAACCGTGTGCTGTTGCCCCCGCGGTGCCGTGGCCGACCGTGATCAACTGGGCAACCCGCCCCGGAGCTGGGCAAACGGGTCACTCTTTAGGGCTCCAGGATGCCCCAATCTCGGCTGGCGAGAAACCGGACCTTTTGGAGAGATCAAATCGGACGAATGCTGCTTATAAGCGGACCGCAATCTGCGATGTAAGCATCCGCACAGGCGTTCTTAAGGTTCGCTAAAGACTAGATCCACAACGGATTTTCTGTCCGTCTGCGCGTTCTCGTCAGGCCGGTAAAGTCGGGCCCGTTCCGCGGTGGCACCCACGGAAAGCTCTTCAAAGGAGTCAGATCTCGATGTTTTCGGCAGCCCACAAAGGCACCCGACGAGCACCGCGCACCACCGGAAGGCGTTTCGGCTTCCGGCGGCCGGGGCGCGCTCTGCTGGTGGCGCTGACCACGCTCGCTCTCGGCGCGGCAGGCGTCGGAGTGGCGGTCGCGAAGTCCGGGTCCGTCACGGTGACAAAGCCGGGCACAGTGATCGACGGGCAGACGATCAACGGTTATCTGTACGTAAAGGCAGACAACGTAACCATCCGGAATACCACGATTCGCTACGGGGGCTATCACTCTCTCCGGGTGTACGAAGGCGCCGACGGCACGCGCATTGAAGACACGAAGATCTTCTGCGAGAGCGGCAAGACCAACGGGGTCGTATTCGGCAACTACACCGCCGTACGGGTTGACCTGCAGGGATGCCGCAACGGCTTCATGTACAGCGACGCCGCTCCCGCGACGATCATCGACTCGACGTGGAACGGGCAGAAGGTCAACGTCGACGGCGGCGTAGCGGCGCCGAGCGAGCCCACCACGCCGACGACCCCGACGACGTCGCCGACCCCGACCGCGACGCCCAGCGCGACACCGACGCCCACGGCGACCGCCAAGCCGCCCGCGAAGCCGACCAAGCCGGTCGACCCGCCGCCGGCGGGCGGGGGCCAGGGTCCGGGCATCCCGAGCTCGTTCCCCGGACCGGGCAACACGGGCGTGCCGGACGGCACCGCGCTCAAGTCCTCGGGCGGGATGACCCTGTCCAAGGCGGGCCAGGTGGTCAGCGGCCTCGACATCAAGGGCTGTGTGACGGTCACCGCCAAGAACGTGACCATCCGCAACTCGAAGATCACGTGTGGCAGCAACTACTCGATCCGGGTGAGCGACGCCAGCGCCAACCTGCTCGTCGAGAACGTCACCATCGACGGCCAGGGCAAGAACTCGGCGACGGTCTGCTGCGGCGGCTACACGCTCAAGAAGGTGGAGATCTTCAACACGATCGACGGCCCGCGGCTGGGCGACAACAGCCAGGTCATCGACTCCTGGATCCACCACCTGACCCGGGCGGACGGCTCGCACAACGACGCGATGCAGACCACGGCGGGCCGCAACATCGTGGTCCGGCACAACACCATCGAGGCGTACAACCCGAACACCAAGGACCCGTTCAACGCCTGCCTGATGATCGGGTCGACGACGGGACCGAGCGTCACCAACCTGCTGTACGAGCAGAACTACTGCAACGGCGGCAACTACTCGATCGGTGTGCGCGAGGACCTCAACGCCTCGGGCATCGTGTTCCGGGACAACCTGTTCGGCCGCGACTTCCGGTACGGCGTGATCGCCCGCCCGACCCAGTCCGGCCTCAGCTGGCAGAACAGCACGAACCTGTTCGCCGACAACCGCAAGCCGGTCAGGTAGCGGCTTTCCAGCGCGCGCGGCGGGGTCCACATCGGACCCCGCCGTTCCGCGCCTACAGGCGGTCGTCGAGCGTGGCCACGTCGTCGCTCGCGGCGGCGGTGGGGATCCGGGACCTGGCCTTCGGGTCGCCGTAGAGCGTGAAGCGCAGGAACTCGGTGGTCGTCCCGGCGAGGACCTGGAACGAGGCGCCGCCGTCCCGCAGCAGGGTGGTGCCGTGGTCGCCCTTGGGGAAGGACAGGAAGGCCTTGGGCCAGGGCACGGCGTCGTACGCGGCCTTGCCGGAGGCGTAGGAGACGGTCTCGTCGCGCTCACCGTGCACGAAGAGCATGGGCGCGGCCGCACCCCGGTAGCCCGTGCCGGCACCGAGCGCGCTCCCGGAGAGCACGATCCCGGCGTCGAGCCGCACGTCACGGGCAAGCGTGAACAGCCCGACGGTGGTGATCCCACCGGCCGAGTGCCCGGCTGCCGCGACCCGGTCGGTGGCGAGTTGGCCGAAGAACCGGTCACCCCGTTTCCCGTCGAGGGCGAGCACCCTTCCGATCACGTACGAGGCGTCGGCGGGCTGGTTGACGACGTCGAGCACGTCGTAGTCGCTGGCGTCGCCGTTGGTGTGCGGATAAGCGGGCGCGGCCACGACGAACCCGGCGGCCGCCCATTTCTCCAACAAGGGTGCGTAGTCGGCCGGCCGCCCACCGAGCCCGTGACTGAACAACACGACCGGGAAACGCCCGGCGCCCTGCGGGTAGTAGACGGTGGTCTCGAGCGTGCGCCCTTGCCGGGTGAACGCCATCTCCCGCACCGCCACCTCGAAGCTCCTGGCGGGCGCGGTCCCGGCCACCTTCGGCGCTGCGGCGGCCGTGCTGCTCGGCGCGGGGGCGGGCGTGCGGAAGGCCGGAGCCTGCGGCGCCGCCGTGATGCCGCATCCCGCGACCAGCGCCGCCCCACACATGCTCAGAGCGACCAGGCCGGCCCGCCACCCCCGCCGGCGGGACCCCGCCGCCACGATGGTGTGCCGGGTTGACGGAGCGGGACCCGCCGCGGACCTGGCAGCGACGCGGAGCGAGCGGTGTCCGGCGGGAGCGATGGTCGCGCCCACTGCGGACCCGGGCAAGCCGATCAAGAACCAACGACGGCCTGCACCGAACCGTTTCGAGCGACCCGACGAGGAGTCCCGCCTCATCCGCACAGGGACTTGTCGGGGCCGAACGCGCTGCGCAGGGGGCCCGGGGCGCAGCGGGCGTGCTTGTCGCCGTCGAGGCGCCAGCGTAGGAAGTCCGTGGTCGACGTCATGACCTCATTGAACCCGGCCCGGCCCGGGCTCAGGTAGGAACCGTGGTTGAGGCCGTGCAGCGTCAGGAAGCCCTTGTCCCACGGGACGCGCGCGTAGACCGACCGGCCCGTGCTGTAGGGGACCGTCGGGTCAGCGTCGCCGTGGATGAAGAGCATCGCGGCCGGTGGGCCGCCGAACTCGAAGCGTGGGCGGGCGCCGGCGATCACGATCGCGCCGCGCAGGCGGGCCGAGTGCCCGCGGGTGAACATCGCGGCCGCCGTGTACGCGCCGCCGGAATGGCCCGCCGCCACCACGTCGCTCGTGTCGAGGTGGCCGGCGAACAGGTCGCCCGGCGTGCCGTCGAGGCGGCTCACCCCCGTGACCACCGCCCACGCGTCGGCGGGCTGGTTGACCAGGTCGTTGCGCGTGTAGCCGGGGGCGTTCTTCCTGGTGTACGGGTACGCCGGCGCGATCACCACGAAGCCGGCGGCCGCCCAGCGGGTGGTCATCTGCACGTGGTCCTCCGGCCGGCTCTGCAGGCCGTGGCTGAAGATCACCAGCGGGAACCGGCCGGCGGCGACCTCCGCGTCGCGGGCGACCGTGCCGGTGCCCGGGTGGCCGGCGGAGGGGCCGGCCGGGTACCAGACCGTCGTCGGCAGCGGGCGGCCCGGGCCGCGGTCGAAGGCCAGGATCCGGACGCCGACCGGGTACGCACCGGGAGCGGCCGCGGACGTGTCGCCCGGTGCGGCGGCCACCGATGGGACAAAAGCGGAGATTGCGAATAGGAGCAGCAAGGCGAGTAATGCGAGCACTGATCGCCTTCCCCCCATGAGCACACGGTAAGTGCTGTGAACCGGACAGACGTCAGCCTTTCTGGTGTTTGGGGCGGTCGAACCGGTTCGCTATGGTCGTCGGCATGTCTGACGACTACCGGGACCCGAGCGGCAACACGGAGGCCTTCCGCGCCTTCACGGCCCGCGAGGAAGCCGCCGGCCCCAGCGCCACCCCCGCCGCCCCCAACAACCGCCTGCCGCTGATCATCGGGGGCCTCGTCGCCGCCGCGGTCGTGATCATCCTCGTGCTGGTGTTCGCACTCAGCTAGCCGCGCGGCCCACGACGCCCAGCGTCTGGCCGGCGATCTCCCACTCCTCGTCCGTCGGCACCACACACACCGCCACCGGCGTGCCCGGCGGTGAGATCACGCGCGCCCCGCGGTCGGGTGTGTCGTTGCGGGCCGGGTCCACCTCGATGCCGAGCCGGTCCAGGCCGGCCAGCGCCGCCGCCCGCACGGCCGGGGCGTTCTCGCCGACGCCGGCGGTGAACGTGATCGCGTCGAGGCGGCCCAGTTCGGCGTAGTAGGCGCCCACATAGGAGCGGATCCGCCGGCAGTAGATCTCGAACGCCAGCGCCGCCGCCCGGTCGCCGGCCGCGCGCCGGGCGAGCAGGCCGCGCATGTCGTTGACCCCCGCCAGGCCGAGCAGCCCGCTGCGCCGGTTGAGCAGCTCGTCGATCTCCTCGATCGGCATGCCCGCCACCCGGTGCAGGTGGAAGATGATCGCCGGGTCCAGGTCGCCGCTGCGGGTGCCCATCACCAGCCCCTCGAGCGGTGACAGGCCCATCGAGGTGGCGACGCTGCGCCCGCCCTCGACGGCGCAGGCACTGGCGCCGTTGCCGAGATGCAGCGTGATCGTGTTGACCTCGGCGAGCGGCCGTTCCAGGAGGGCGGCCGTGCGACGCGAGACGATCGCGTGCGAGGTGCCATGGAAGCCGTACCGGTGGATCCCGTACCGCTCGGCCGTCTCGACATTGATCGCGTACGTGCTCGCGGCGCGGGAGAGCGTGCGGTGGAAGGCGGTGTCGAAGACGGCCACCTGAGGTACGCCCGGCAGCAGCTCGCGAGCGACCTCGATGCCCGCGAGGTTGGCCGGGTTGTGCAGGGGCGCCAACGGGACGAGCTCCCTGATCGCCCCGATCACGGTGTCGTCGATCAGGGCCGGCGCGGTGAACGTCAGTCCACCATGGACAACCCGGTGCCCGACGGCGGTCAACCCGTCCAACGGGAGGCCGGCCATGGCACCGGCCAGGGCCTCGGCATGGTCCCGTGGCGCGTCCGGCACGTCCTCGCCGATGCGCTCGACGGTCCCGCTGGCGACGACCACGGGCTCGACCTCGTCGACACCGCCGGGCGGCACGTCGAGCAGCCGGTACTTCACGGATGACGAGCCGCAGTTGAGGACGAGCACGCGGGTCATCGGGCCGCTGCCTGGATGGCGGTGATGGCGACCGTGTTGACGATGTCCTTAACCGTCGCGCCGCGGGAGAGGTCGTTGACGGGGCGCCGCAGGCCCTGCATCACCGGGCCCACCGCGACCGCGCCCGCCGAGCGCTGGACCGCCTTGTACGTGTTGTTGCCCGTGTTCAGGTCCGGGAAGATGAACACCGTCGCCCGGCCCGCGACCGCGCTGTCCGGCAGCTTCGTGGCCGCCACCTCGGCGTCGATCGCCGCGTCGTACTGGATCGGCCCTTCGACCGGCAGGTCCGGCCGGCGTTCCCGGACCAGTGCCGTCGCCTCGGCCACCTTGTCGACGTCGGCGCCCGCGCCGCTCGTGCCGGTGGAGTAGGACAGCATCGCCACGCGTGGCTCGATGCCGAACGCGGCCGCCGTGTCCGCGCTGGACAAAGCGATGTCCGCCAGTTGTGCGGCGTCCGGGTCGGGGTTGACCGCGCAGTCGCCGTAGACCAGCACCCGGTCGGCCAGCAGCATGAAGAACACGCTCGACGCGACCGAGACGCCGGGCACCGTCTTGATGACCTCGAACGCCGGGCGGATCGTCGCCGCCGTCGTGTGCGTCGCGCCCGAGACCATGCCGTCGGCCTGGCCCGCGAGGACCATCAGGGTGCCGAAGTAGTTCGGGTCCGCCACCACGTCGTGGGCCAGGTCCAGCGTGACGCCCTTGTGGGAGCGGAGCCTGGCGTACGTGCTCGCGAACTCGTCCCGCCACGGCGACGTCGCCGGGTCGACCACCGTGGCGCCGGAGATGTCGACGCCGATCTCGCGTACCCGGCGGGCGATCTCGTCCTTGGCCCCGAGCAGGGTCAGATCGGCGACGCCGCGGCGCAGCAGGATCTCGGCGGCCCGCAGGATCCGCTCCTCGGCGCCCTCCGGCAGCACGAGCCGCCGGCGGGCCGAGCGGGCGCGGTCGATCAGGTCGTACTCGAACATCAGCGGCGTCACCCGCGACGAGCGGGCCACCTGCAGGCGCGAGGCCAGCGCCGCGGTGTCCACATGCGACTCGAAGGCGCCCAGCGCGGCCTCCACCTTGCGCGGGCTGGTCGCGCTCGGACGGCCCTCGATCCGGCCCGCCGCGGAGACGGTGTGGTAGCTGTCGGACTCGACCGCGAGCACCGCGAGGCCGGCGTCGAGCTTGTCGATCAGCCGCAGCACGCGCGGGTCCGGGCGCTCGCCGAGCGTGAGCATCAGCCCGGCCACCGCGACCAGGCCGCTCGCGTGCGCGCTCAGCGCGGCGACGATCAGATCCGCGCGGTCGCCCGGGGTGATCACCAGGCAGCCGTCGGTCAGGTGGTCGAGGAACGCCGGCACATGCGCGCCGCCGACCACCAGGTCGAGCACGTCGCGGTCGAGGGCGGCGGTGTCGCCGGAGAGCACCGTCGCGCCGAGCGCGGTGGCCACCTCGCCGATGGTCGGCGCCGAGACCGTGGGCACCTCGGGGATCACGTAGGCGGGCACCGGCAGCGTCGGTGGCACGACCCCGGCCGGCGCGCGGTTGGCGATCACCGTGAGCACGGTGGCGCCGAGGTCGGTGAGGCTGTGGTACGCGGTGCTCATCGCGGACGCCGGGTCGTCGGTCTGCCCGTCGACGACCGCGACGGCCACGCTGCCCAGCTCCGTCGCCAGCCGCGTGTTGAAGCCGAGCTGGCGCGGGTCGTCGCTGTCCTCCAGGTCGCTGCCGATCACGACCATCGCCGGCACCTGGCGCTCGACGGCCCGGTAGCGCTCGACGATCTGGGAGATCAGCTCCTCCCGGCGCCCGGCGGCGACCAGGGCGGCCGCCTCCGCGTAGGTCGCGCCGTGCAGGTCGGCCGCGGGCAGTGAGATCGCATAGCGCCGCCGGAGCAGGTCCAGGATCGGATCATGGCCGGGGTACGTCACCAGCGGACGGAACGCCCCGATCTGGCCCACCTGCCGCGACAGCAACTCGGCGATGCCGAGCGCCACCGTCGACTTGCCGCCACCTTCACCGAAACCCGCGATATAGACACTGCGCCCCACGGACCCAACCTACCGAGGTGGGCTGCGTTTCCTAAGGCGCCTGGACCTCCGGTCGGCGCAGATCAAGACCGAAGGTCCAGTGGGAGGGGGCGCAGTGATCTTCTAGTCGTCGTCCTCGTCGTCGAGGCGCGCCAGCCACGTCGCGAAGCGCTCCATCGGCGTCTCGAACTCCGGGTTGTCGTCGACGAAGTCGCGGAGCCGGTCGGCGACCCACTCCAGCGACACCGTCTCCGCACCCCGGCGCTCGATCAACTCCTCGATGCCACGATCCGTGAAGTACATGTTTTCTCCTCAGGCGCCTGGACCTCCGGTCAGCGCAGGTCAAGACCGAAAGTCCTGCGGGAGGCTACTCCGGAAGCCGCGGCAGCGCCGCCTCGACCAGCGCGTGCTGCTCCGCGTCGTGCAGCTTCGTCGAGCCCACCGCGGGCGCCGCGGCGGCCGGGCGGGAGATGCGCCGCAGCCGGACGCCCTCGAGGTGCTCGAGCAGGTTGAGGGCCACGAACGACCAGGCACCCTGGTTGGCCGGCTCCTCCTGGACCCAGGCGAAGTCGACCGCGTTCGGGAACTGCGCCAGCGCGGTCTTCAGCTCGTCGATCGGCAGCGGGTAGAGCTGCTCCACGCGGATCAGCGCCGTGTCGGTGATCTTCCGCTCGGTGCGGGCCTGGACCAGGTCGTAGTAGACCTTGCCCGAGCAGAGCAGCACCCGCCGCACGCGCGCCGGGTCAAGCCCGCTGGTGTCGGGGATGACCGGCTGGAACGTACCAGTGGTGAAGTCCTCGACCGACGAGACGACCAGCTTGTGCCGCAGCAGCGACTTCGGCGTGAACACGATCAGCGGCTTGCGCTTCGGCGACAGGGCCTGGCGGCGCAGCAGGTGGAAGTAGTTCGCCGGCGTGGTCGGGATGGCCACGCGGATGTTGTCCTCGGCCGCCATCTGCAGCCAGCGCTCGGGCCGCCCCGAGGTGTGGTCGGGGCCCTGGCCCTCGTGGCCGTGCGGGAGCAGCAGCGTCAGCGCCGACTGCTGGCCCCACTTGACCTCGCCCGAGCTGATGAACTCGTCGGCCACCGACTGGGCGCCGTTGGCGAAGTCGCCGAACTGCGCCTCCCAGAGCACGAGCGCTTCGCGGTTCTCCACCGAGTAGCCGTACTCGAAGCCCATCGCGGCATATTCGGACAGGAGCGAGTCATGTACGAAGAACCGGGCGCGATCCTTCGCCAGCGTGGCCAGCGGGAGGAAGTCCTTGCCGGTGCTCGCGTCGACGACGGAGGCGTGCCGCTGCACGAACGTGCCACGGCGCGAGTCCTGGCCCGCCAGCCGGACGGTGATCCCGTCGGCGAGCAGCGTGCCGAGCGCGATGAGCTCGCCGAAGCCCCAGTCGATGTTGCCCTCGACGGACATCTTGTGCCGCCGGTCGAGCAGCTGCTGGAGCCGCTTGTGCGGGGTAAAGCCCTCCGGCAGGTTGACGTGGGCGTCGCCGACCGCGCGCACCGCCTCGATCGTGGCCGCGGTCTCCACCGCGGGCTCGGGCTCGAGCGTGCGGGTCCGGGCGGGGCGGGTGCCGGTGGCGGCCGCGTCGCGGGTCGCCTTGAACACCTGCTCGAGCTGGGACTGGTAGTCGCGGAGCAGCTCCTCGGCGTCGTCGACGGTGATGTCGCCGCGGCCGATCAGCTCCTCGGTGTAGAGCTTCCGGACCGAGCGCTTCTGGTCGATGATCGCGTACATCAGCGGGTTGGTCATCGAGGGGTCGTCGCCCTCGTTGTGGCCGCGCCGCCGGTAGCAGACCAGGTCGATCACCACGTCCTTGTTGAACGCCTGGCGGTATTCGAACGCCAGCCGGGCGACCCGGACGACGGCCTCGGGGTCGTCGCCGTTCACGTGGAAGATCGGCGCCTGGATCATCCGGGCGACGTCGGTCGAGTAGAGCGACGAGCGCGAGTATTCCGGCGCGGTGGTGAAGCCGACCTGGTTGTTGACCACCACGTGCACGGTGCCGCCGGTGCGGTAGCCGCGCAGCTGGGAGAGGTTGAGCGTCTCCGCGACCACGCCCTGGCCTGCGAACGCGGCGTCACCGTGGATGGCCAGCGGCAGGACGGTGTAGCCCTCGAGCTTGAGGTCGATGCGGTCCTGCTTGGCCCGGACGATGCCCTCCATCACCGGGTCGACGGCCTCGAGGTGCGACGGGTTGGCGGTCACCGAGACGCTGATCGCGTGCTCGCCGTCGGGCGTCGTGAACTTGCCGTTCTGGCCGAGGTGGTATTTCACGTCGCCCGAGCCGTGCGCCGACTTCGGGTCGATGTGGCCCTCGAACTCGGAGAAGATCTTCTCGTACGGCTTGCCGACGATGTTGGCCAGCACGTTGAGCCGGCCGCGGTGCGCCATGCCGATCACGACCTCGTCGAGGTCGCCCTCGGCCGCGGTCTGCAGCACCTCGTCGAGCAGCGGGATCAGCGACTCGCCGCCCTCGAGCGAGAACCGCTTCTGGCCGACGTACTTCGTCTGCAGGAAGGTCTCGAACGCCTCGGCCGCGTTGAGCCGGTTGAGGATGTGCTTCTGCTCCTCGACACCAGGCTTCTCGTACTTGCGCTCTATGCGCTCCTGGATCCAGCGCCGCTCTTCCGGGTCCTGGATGTGCATGTATTCGACGCCGACCCGGCGGCAGTAGCTGTCGCGCAGCACGCCGAGGATGTCGCGCAGCTTCATCGTCTGCTTGCCGGCGAAGCCGCCGACCGGGAAGCTGCGGTCGAGGTCCCACAGGGTCAGGTCGTGCTCGAGCACGTCGAGGTCGGGGTGCTTGCGCATCTTGAACTCGAGCGGGTCGGTGTCGGCCATCAGGTGGCCGCGCACGCGGTACGCGTGGATCAGCTCGATCACCCGCGCGGTCTTGTCGATCGCGCCCTCGGAGCTGACCGCGACGTCGCGCATCCAGCGGACCGGCTCGTAGGGGATGCGCAGCGAGGTGAAGATCTGGTCGTAGAAGCCGTGCTCGCCCAGGACCAGCTCGTGGATCGTCTTGAGGAACTCGCCGGACTGCGCGCCCTGGATGATCCGGTGGTCGTAGGTGCTGGTCAGCGTGATGATCTTGCTGACAGCGAGATCGGCGAGCTTCTCCTCGGACATCCCGGCGTACGGCGCCGGGTACTCCATGGCACCGACGCCGATGATCGTGCCCTGCCCGACCATCAGCCGTGGCTGGGAGTGCACGGTGCCGATGCCGCCCGGGTTGGTCAGCGAGATCGTCGTGCCGGCGTAGTCGTCCATGGTCAGCTCGTTGCGCCGGGCCCGCCGCACGATGTCCTCGTAGGCCTGCCAGAAGCCTCGGAAGTCCATCGTCTCGGCGGCCTTGATCGACGGCACGACCAGCGAGCGGGTGCCGTCGGGGCGCTTGAGGTCGATCGCGATGCCGAGGTTGACGTGCGCGGGCTGCACGACCGCGGGCTTGCCGCCGACCTCGGTGAACGAGTTGTTCATCTCGGAGTTCGCGCGCAGCGCGCGGACCATCGCCCAGCCGATCAGGTGGGTGAAGCTGACCTTGCCACCACGGCCGCGGGCCAGGTGGTTGTTGATGACGATGCGGTTGTCGACGAGGAGCTTCGCCGGCACGGCGCGGACGCTGGTCGCGGTCGGCACCGCGAGCGAGGCGTCCATGTTCTGCACGATGCGGGCAGCCACGCCGCGCAGGGGAGTGGTCTCGGCGGTCTTCTCGGTCGCCGGCGCCGCGTCCTTGGCGGGGGCGGGGGTGGGTGCCTTCGCCTTGGCCGGGGCGGCGGGGGTGGGCTGCGCCGGGGCCTTGGTGGTCTTCGCGGGGGTTTGCACCTTGCCGTCACTCTTCGCGGTTGCCGGGGCGGCGGCCTTCGCGGCCGTCGCGCGGGGCTCCGGGGAGGAGGGGGCGCCGGGGGCGTCGGTGCCGGCGCGGGCGGCGCTCTGCTGCGCCGTCGCCGCGGCGGCCTGGGTGGGCGACGTCCCGTCGCTCTCTGGCCGGTAGTCGGCGAAGAAGTCGTGCCACGCCGGGTCTACGCTCGTCGGATCCGCGAGATAGCGCTGATACATCTCGTCGACAATCCACTCATTGGGGCCGAAACCCGCCAGTGGGTTATCGGATGTCTGCTGGCTCGACACGGCCGGTAATCGCCTCTTCCGCGCGCTGTGTGTATGTGTGAGAAGACATTTCCAAGGCTACGCCGCGCGACATGGACGACCGTCGCCGACGTCCGTCCGTGTCACGTCTCACAGGTAAGAACGCAGAATGGTTGTTAGGAGATGTCGCGCCTACGCGTGATGAGGGTGCCGATCGTGCCCGTGACGACCGCCCAGACGATGAGGACCACCGCGCCGACCCAGTAGTCGGGCTGGTTGGGCAGGTTGCGGCCCGCGACCATCAGGCCTGAGGCGACCGAGGGCAGGCCGTATTGGATCTTCTCGATCCAGTCCTGGTCGAGCCAGCCCGCCAGCAGGGTGAACAGGACGCCGATCAGGGCCGTGCCGAGCAGGTAGGCCAGCACCGAGGTGACGGTCGCCGCGATCTGGCTGCGGATGAGCACGCCGATGCCGACGCCGAGGATGCCCCACAGCAGGTAGGCGAGGCCGTTGAGCAGGAGCGCCCGCTGCACGATGCTGTCGCCCAGGTGGGTCGGCAGGTCCTCGGCACCGAGGAAGATCATCGTGGCTGGGATGTTGAGCGCCGTGGTGAACAGCCAGAAGAGCAGGCCGGCGACCGCCGCGACGACCAGCTTGGCGCTGATCACCGCGGTGCGGTGCGGTGTCGTCAGGAACGTCGATGTCGCCGTCTGGTGGTAGAACTCGCTCGTCACCATCACGATGCCGAGCAGCACCACGAACAGCAGGCCGAAGAACTGGCCCGATGTGTAGAGGTTGGCCGCCTGGTAGATCTGGTCGCTGACCACCGCGAAGTTGGCCGCGTCCTCGGCCGAGACGTCCTGGGGGGCGCTGGCGCCCATCGTGAAGTGGGCGACGGTCGCGTTGAGGGCGAACGTCGCCGCCCAGGTGACCAGCGCGCCCAGCGCGAACAGCCACCAGGTGTTGGTGGTCAGGAGCTTGACCACCTCGGCCTTGACCAGCCTCATCGGATGCCCGCCTTTCCGGCCGTGAGCTCCAGGAACACGCCTTCGAGGTCGGGGCGCTCGGGGGTCAGCTCGTGCAGCTCGACACCGCCGGCCAGGGCCGCCTTGCCGATCGCGGGCGCCTCGACGCCGGTGACCAGCAGCGCGCCGTCGGGCCGGGCGGTCACGCTCGCGCCCGGGACCCCGGCGAGCGCCGCGGTCAGCGCGTCGACCTGCGGGGTGCGGACGCGGACGTGCGCGGTGGTGGTCATCGAGGCGAGCACCTCGGAGACCGGCCCCTGCCGGATCAGCTTGCCGGCCGCGATGATCACGACGTCGTCGGCGAGCAGCTCCATCTCGGAGAGCAGGTGGCTGGAGACCAGCACGGTGCGGCCCTGCTGGGCCAGGCCCTGCAGGAAGCTGCGCATCCAGCGGATGCCCTCGGGGTCGAGGCCGTTGGCCGGCTCGTCGAGGATCAGCACGTGCGGGTCGCCGAGCATGGCGGCCGCGATGCCCAGCCGCTGGCGCATGCCGAGCGAGTAGCCCTTGAACTTGCGCTTGGCCGCCGGCGACAGCCCGACCAGCTCGAGCACCTCGTCGGCGCGGCGGCTGGGCAGGCCCGCGGCGGCGCAGAGCACCCGCAGGTGGTTGCGGCCGGTGCGGCCGCCGTGCGCGCTGGACGCTTCGAGCACCGCGCCGACCGTGCGCAGCGGGTCGGTCAGGTCGGCGTAGCGCCGCCCGCCGATGGTCGCCGTGCCCGCGGTCGGCGTGACCAGGTTGAGCAGCATGCGCAGCGTGGTGGTCTTGCCGGCGCCGTTGGGGCCGAGAAAGCCCGTGACCCGGCCCGAAGCTACGCGAAACGACAGGTCGTCGACAGCCAGCAGGCTCTTGTAGCGCTTGGTGAGACCTGAGACGACTATCTGGCCGTCGGACATCTCACTCCTCCCCCCGGACGATGACGCGCACACCATACCGGCGAGGTCCGACCCACCGCTGTCCTAAATCGCCACCCAGGTGGCGCGGGCGTGGGCCAGCAGGTCGCCGGCCGGCGTGTAGAGGGCGGTGTGCACCGCCGCGCGCCGGCCCTCGGTCGACGCCAGCATCCCGACCGCGACCGACTCGCTGCCCGGCTCCGGCAGGGTGCCGACGACCGCGGCCATCCGGCCCAGCACGTACGCCCGGCCGGGCGAGAGCACCGACCAGCCGCCGGGGCAGTCCAGCGCGGCCCACACGGTCTCGGTGGTGACCGAGGCCGGCGCGGTGAACGGCGCCGCGACCACCCCGTCGACCGGGCCCGGGAAGACCCGCAGCCCGTCGGCGCGCTCCGGCCCGCAGACATAGCAGGTGGGGAACGGATGGTCGGCGAAGCCCGCGTAACCCCGCGCCGCCTCGATCGCGGCGTCGAGCGTGACCGGCGGTGCCACCGGCTCGAAGGTGGGCACCGCGCGGACCGCGGCGATCACCTCGCCCGCCGGGTCGATCACGGACCCGTCGCCGGCCGTCAGCGGGACGTCCAGCGGCGGCGGCTTGACGAGCGTGACCTCGGGAACGCCGCCGGTCGCGAGAACGGCGAACGTACCCGCGGAATATCCACCGTTGCCGGTGCCCGGCGGCCCGTTGAACCGGCTCGCGATGATCATCGAACGGCTGTCCACCTGCACACCTTCCCACAAGGGGCCGAGGTCCGGCGTTCACGCAATCGACATCCCCGCACCCGTTGGCCGACACGCATGTGGTAGTCGGCACACTTACACAGAACGCATGGACCTCCTGACCAGGACCGGCGGCTACACCCTGCTGATCGCGGACGACGCGAAGCAGGTGGCCGCCGCTCAACGGCTGCGCTACCAGGTGTTCGCCGAGGAGCTTGGCGCCACGCTGCACACCACGGTCCCGGGGCACGACGTCGACGAGTTCGACGACGCCTGCGACCACCTGATCGTCCGCGACGACAAGTCGGGCGCGATCGTCGGCACCTACCGGATGCTGTTGCCCGGCCGCATCGAACGT
The DNA here is from genome assembly GCF_040654855.1 of Asanoa sp. NPDC050611. Classification (NCBI taxonomy): domain Bacteria; kingdom Bacillati; phylum Actinomycetota; class Actinomycetes; order Micromonosporales; family Micromonosporaceae; genus Asanoa; species Asanoa sp. NPDC050611. Next base: position 21,371 of record NZ_JBFAIU010000016.1, on the reverse strand, counting down.
CGCTACGGCGACACCGAGTTCGACCTGACCGCGCTGGACCCGCTGCGCGACGCGCTGGTCGAGACCGGCCGGTCGTGCGTGGCGCCCGAGCACCGCTCCGGAGCCGTGATCAACCTGATGTGGGCCGGCATCGCCCGCTACCTGCACCTGCACAACAAGCGGTGGCTGGGCGGCTGTGCGTCGATCCCGCTGGACGACGGCGGCAGGATGGCCGGCGCGGTCTGGGAGAAGGTCCGCACCAAGCACCTGTCGCCGCCGCGGATGCGGGTCCGCCCCCACCACCCCTGGGAGATCCAGCCCGCCGAGGCGTCGTCGAGCGCGGCCATGCCGCCCCTGCTCCGCGGGTATCTGCGGCTGGGCGCCTGGGTCTGCGGCGAGCCCGCGTACGACCCGGACTTCGACTGCGCCGACCTCTACGTGCTGCTCTCCACGGACCGGATCGACCCCCGCTACCGGCGGCACTTCCTAGGGGTTGACCAGTGAACCTGTGGCGTCCGCAGAACGACTGCGGCACCGACTGCCTGCTGACCGGCGACGAGCGGACCGAGCCGCCGAAGGCGCTCCAGGTGCTGCGCTTCGTCCGGCTGCTGGGCGCGTTGCTCGTCGGCGCCCTGCTGGTGCCGATCCTCCCGTTGCTGACGGAGAAGGGGCGGGACCGCGCCGGCCAGGCCTGGGGTCGCCTCACGCTGGCGGCGCTGGGCATCACGGTGCGGCTGCGCGGCCGGGCGCCGCGGGGCAAGGCGCTGGTGGTCGCCAACCACGTCTCCTGGCTCGACATCGTCGCGCTGCTCGCGGTCGCGCCCGGCCGGATGCTGGCCAAGGTCGAGGTGCGGCGCTGGCCGCTGTTCGGCGCCCTCGCCGCCTCGGGCGGCACGATCTTCGTCGACCGGGCCCGGCCGAAGACGCTCCCGGACACCGTCGCGGACGTGGCGGCCGCGCTGCGCGCCGGAGCGGTGGTCACGGTCTTCCCGGAGGGCACGACCGGCTGCGGGGCGTCCGTCGGCACGTTCCGTCCGGCGATGTTCCAGGCCGCGATCGACGCCGGGGCGACGATCGTCCCGGTGACGCTGCGGTACGGGGGTCCCGAAGCGTCGTTCATCGGCGAAGAGACCCTGTGGGAGTCGGTGCGCCGCGTGCTCGCGCTGCCGAAGCCGGTCGTCTCGGTCTCCGTCGCGGCGGCCCTGCACCCGGAGCCGGCGGCGTCCCGCCGGTCGCTGGCCCGCGTCGCCCAGGCGGCCGTCGGCACGCCGGTGTTCCTGCCCGCCCCGGTCGAGGAGACCCCGGTCCCGGTGCCGCTGGCCCTCGCCGCCTAGGCGGCTTTGCTCTGCATACAGATACGCATCACCCCGGCGTGGGGTGATGCGTATCTGTATGCAGAGCTGCGCTGGTGTAACGCGATACATCGCGATATGCTCAAGCGGCACTTTGGGAGGTGGGCCGTGTCCGAACGATGGGTCGTCGAGGAGCCGCGCCAGATCGGCATCGACGCGCCGGTCGACCGCGTCGACGTCAACCTGGTCTCCGGCCGGATCAACCTGGTCGGGGTCGACGGCCCCGCGCGGGTCGACATCACCCGGACCGGGCGCACCCCGGTGATCGTCGAGGTGGTCGACCGTACTCTCGTCGTCCGCCACAACCGGCTCCCGCGCTTTCCGGGCGTGTTGTGGTGGATCGGGCAGCTCCGCCGCCGGTTCCGCGTCGAGGTCTCCATCGGGGTGCCCCACGCCACCGCCGCCTACCTGCGGCTCGTCGACGGCGCCGTGGTCGCCGCCGGTCTCCGCGAGGACACCGAGGTCGACCTGACGTCCGGGCGGATCACGCTGATGGGCCTGGGCGGGCGGACGCGGGCCAAGGTCGTCTCCGGACCGGTCGAAGCGCTCGGTGTCCACGGCGACCTGAGCATGAAGACGGTCTCCGGCGAGCTGGTCCTCGCCGACAGCGCCGCCGACCGGGTCGAGATGACCACCGTCTCCGGCGCGGTCACGTGTGATCTTGACAACCCGCACCACCGCGAGCTGCGGTTGCACACCACCTCCGGCAGCGTCACGGTCCGGGTCCGGGAAGACGCCGACCTGACCGTCGACCTGCACACCCAGTCCGGGTCGATCACCAGCGCCTTCCCACAGGTCGGCCACCACCAGCGCGGCGCGCGGCACGACAGTCGCGGCGTGTTGGGCCGCGGAACCGGCAAACTCTGGGCGACGACCGTTTCCGGCAGCATCGCGTTGCTGGCGCGGCCGGTCGACGCGGAAGGGGAGACGCCCGAATGACGGCCGTGTTCAGCCATGGGCGGTTGCGCCTCTACCTGCTCAAGCTGCTCGACGACGGCCCGAAGCACGGCTACGAGCTGATCCGGCTGCTGGCCGACCGGTTCCACGGCACCTACGCGCCCAGCGCCGGCACGATCTATCCCCGGCTCGCCCGGATGGAGAGCGAGGGGCTGGTCACGCACACTGCGGCGGGCGGGCGGAAGACCTACTCCATCACCGAGGACGGCCGGGCCGAGCTGCGCCAGCGGGCCGGCGAGCTGGCCGCCCTCGAACAGGACATCAACACGTCGGTGAGCGACCTGGCGGCCGAGATCCAGGCGGAGGTACGCGGCTCCGCCCGCGACCTCAAGCGCGAGCTGCGCGAGGCGGCGAAGCAGACCCGCAAGAGTCCCTGGGTGTTCGAGGTGCAGATCGGCACCAGCCGTCCCGGCAACGACCCGCGGGACGAGTTCGACCGCCGGCTCGCGGCGTTCGCCGACGAGGTGCGCGCGATCGTCCGCCGTGGGCGGTTCAGCGACGACCAGCTCCGCACCGCGTCCCGGCTGCTCGACGGGGTGCTCGACGGGCTGCGGCGACTGCAGCGCTGAGACGCCCGTCACGCACAGACGACTTTCAGCTTGAATACAGCACAAGCTCAGCGGGCGGGGCAATGATGGGTGTCATGGCCGCACCACAGACCGAGGCACGCCTGCTGGTCGTCGAGGACGACCCCAACATCCTCGAGCTGCTCTCCGCCAGTCTCAAGTTCGCCGGCTTCGAGGTGAGCACGGCGACGAGCGGCAGCTCCGCCGTCAGCGCGGCCAAGGACCGCCGGCCGGACCTCGTGGTCCTCGACGTGATGCTGCCCGACCTCGACGGCTTCGAAGTGATAAGGCTGATGCGCGAGGGCGGCACGCGTACACCCGTGGTGTTTCTGACCGCCCGTGACGCCACCGACGACAAGATCCGCGGCCTCACGCTCGGTGGCGACGACTACGTCACCAAGCCGTTCAGCCTCGAGGAGCTGACCGCCCGCATCCGGGCCGTGCTGCGCCGCACCACGGCCGGCGACCAGAGCGCCTCCCGGCTCACCTTCGCCGACCTGGAGCTCGACGAGGAGACCCACGAGGTCTACCGCGCCGGCCAGCGGGTCCAGCTGTCCCCGACGGAGTTCAAGCTGCTGCGCTACCTGATGCTCAACGCCAATCGGGTGCTGTCCAAGGCGCAGATCCTCGACCACGTGTGGAACTACGACTTCCGCGGCGACGACAACATCGTGGAGAGCTACATCTCCTACCTGCGCCGCAAGATTGACAACGGTCAGCCGCGGTTGATCCACACCCTGCGTGGCGTCGGGTACGTTCTCCGCAAGCCGGCCGCCTAGGGGCGCCTGTGCTGGCTCCCCTGCGCGGCACACCGCTGCGCGTCAAACTCGTCGCCGCCGTGCTGGCGCTGGTCACGGCGGCCCTGCTGGTGATCGGTGCGGCCAGCACGTTCTTTCTGCGCAACTACCTGCTCGACCAGGTCGACGGCAACCTGCGCAGCCTCAACAACAACGTGCAGGCGCTGCTGCGGGACAACATCCAGTTCGCGGTGGGCGACAACGCGTTCGCGGTCGCCTCCACGCCGGCGCAGCCCACCCTCAACGACCTGAGCAGCCGGCCGAGCCAGCTGTTCACGCCCGACGGTCCCGACCTGCCGCAGAACTACAGCGGCCTCCAGCAGGCGCTGCGGCAGCACCAGAACGACCCGTACACCGTCAAGGCGATCGGCAGCCAGACCCGCTGGCGGGTGCTGATGGTGCAGCCGCAGGACAGCTCCGCGATCGTCGTGGTCGGCTTCAACCTCTCCGACGTCGACCACACCGTCAAACAGCTGCTCTGGATCGACGGCCTGGCGGGCGGCACGGTGCTGATCGTGCTGGCCACGCTCGGCGCCGCGATAGTCCGCAGCAACCTGAAACCGTTGCGGCAGATCGAGCGGACCACGGTCGCGATCGCGGCCGGTGACCTCAGCCAGCGCGTCCCCGATCCCGAGCCCGGCGTCGAGGAGCCCAAGACCGAGCTGGGCCGGCTGTCCCGCGCCCTGAACGCGATGCTCACCCAGATCGAGACCGCGTTCGCGGCACGGGCCGAGTCGGAGGCCGCCGCCCGGGACGCGGCGTTCGCCGCGCAGGCGTCGGAGTCGCGGGCGTTGCGCTCCGAGGAGCGGATGCGGCAGTTCGTCGCGGACGCCTCCCATGAGCTGCGTACGCCGCTGACGACGATCCGTGGCTTCGCCGAGCTCTACCGCCAGGGCGCCGCCGGGTCGCCCGACGACACCGCACGGCTGGTCCGTCGGATCGAGGACGAGGCCGCCAGGATGGGCCTCCTCGTGGAAGACCTGCTGCTGCTCGCCCGACTCGACCGGGAGCGACCGCTGTCGCTGTCCCCGGTGGAGCTGCGCGTGCTGGCCAGCGAGGCGGTGCAGGCCGCGCAGGCGATGGCGCCCGAGCGCGACATCTCGATCGAGGTGGCGCCGCGGGCCGGGCTGCTGGTCGTGCGGGCCGACGACGCCCGGCTGCGCCAGGTGCTGGGCAACCTGCTGACCAACGCGATCATCCACACGCCGCCGGACGCCGAGATCACCGTGCGGCTGCGCTCCGACGGTGGCTCGGCGATCGTCGAGGTGGTCGACACCGGCCAGGGTCTCCCGCCGGAGCAGGCGGAACGCGTCTTCGAGCGGTTCTACCGGGCGGACGCCGCGCGCCGGCGCGACCGCGAGGCCAACAGCACCGGTCTCGGGCTCGCGATCGTCGCGGCCCTGGTCCGCGCGCACGGCGGCACGGTCGAGGTCGACAGCGTGCCCGGCCAGGGCTCGACGTTCCGGGTCCGGCTGCCGCTGGCCGGCGGTGGTGACGACGACCACGACGAGCCGGACGGCTCCGGCGGCGACGGTGCGGGTCCGAACGGGCACTCTCAGACAACGCTCAGCCCAGCCCCAGGCGGGTCGCAGAGCGGTGCGGAAAGGTAATCGGCATGACCGAGCACGAAAGCGACCCCCGGCACGACCCCGCTCGGGGCACCGAACCGGACTCCGGGCCCGCTCCGGAGCAGCCGCGCCCGTACGGTGCCGAGCAGCCCACGGCGCACCAGCCCACCGTCCCCACCAACCCCCAGCCGGTCAGCGGCACCCCGGTGTCGGCACAGCCCACGGACGCGCCGCGCAGCCCCTGGCAGGCGCCGGCCCCGCAGTACCCGCAGGCGGGCTATCCGCAGGCGGGCTCGGGCTACCCGCACTACAGCTACCCGTCGGCGGGTGGCGGCTACGGCCAGCCTGGTCACCCCGGTGCCGGTGTCGGCGCGGGCGGCCAGCACGGGACACCGATCCCGTGGGCCGGCGGCGGTCCGGGCGCCCCGCCGCCTCCCGGCCAGCACTGGCAGCCGGCCCCCGGCCCGCAGCGCCCCACCCGGGTCGGCCGCTGGATCGCCGGCCTCGCCGTGGCGCTCGTGCTGCTGCTCGGCGCCGGCCTGCTCGGCGGCGTGATCGGCGCCGCGCTGCAGGGCAACGACAACGACAACGCCCGGGCCCGCGCGGCCGCGGCGCCGGTGGTCAACCGGTCGTCGCTCGCCGAAATCGCGCAGAAGGTCGAGCCGAGCATCGTCTCGGTCACCACCGGCAGCGGCGAGGGCTCCGGCGTGGTGCTCACCGACGACGGCTACGTGCTGACCAACAACCACGTCGTGGCCAGCGCGAGCGGCGACACCGTCCAGGTGGTCTTCGACAACGGCAAGCGCGCCAGCGCCACCATCGTCGGCACCGACCCGAAGAGCGACCTCGCCGTGGTCAAGGCGTCGGGCGTGTCGGGCCTGAGCCCGGCCAAGTTCGGCGACAGCGCCGCGGTGCAGGTCGGCGACACCGTGCTGGCCCTGGGCAGCCCGCTGGGCCTGCAGGGTTCCGTGACGGCCGGCATCATCAGCGCCAAGGACCGCACGATCCGCACCCAGTCCGAGCAGGAGCAGCAGCCGAACCCGTTCGGTGGTGGCGGCAGCCAGCAGCCGACCGCGACGTCGCTGTCCGGCCTGCTGCAGACCGACGCGCCGATCAACCCCGGCAACTCGGGCGGCGCGCTGGTCAACACGAACGGCGAGGTCATCGGCATCAACACGGCGATCGCCACCTCGGGCCAGGGCAACGGCAGCATCGGCGTCGGGTTCGCGATCCCGAGCGCCAAGGCCGAGCAGGTCGCCAACGCGCTGCGCACCGGCCAGAAGGTCTCGCACGCCGCGCTCGGCGTGCAGGTGGCCGACCAGGAGAACGGCAACGGCGCGATCGTCTCCGCCGTCACCCCGGACAGCGCGGCCGCCAAGGCCGGGCTGCAGCAGGGCGACGTCGTGACCAACTTCGGTGGCCAGGCGATCACCAGCTCCGACGAACTGGTCGCCGCGGTGCAGTCGCACAAGGTCGGTGACCAGGTGCAACTCACGTACACGCGGAACGGTTCGGAAAAGACCGCAACCGTGACGCTCACCGAAGCGTCATAACTGCTAGAGCGCACACCTGGGACTCGAAGTCCGCGTGACCCGCGGTGACGGTCCTCCTCCCAAATGGTGGCGGGTGGCACGGCCCTCGGGGGTTGGCTGTGTCACCCGCCGCCGCTATGTCTGCGGTTGGTGACGGGGCGGTGACGCCCGGCCGATTCCGCCTGTGAACGGGTGTCGGGTAGCGGACGCGGGGTCGAATACGATCGATGACCCGGCCTACTCTCCATCCCCGGTGGATGAGCCGGAGGGTGGGGCACCGTGACGGTCGTCGAGACCCGGGTGAGTGTGTGGGAGGCGCTGGCCGGGCGGGCGCCCGGGCAGCCGGTCGGCCCGCACGACCCCGGCATGTGGGCGGCCGTCGTCGAGCGGCTCAACCCGGCGCGGGCGCGGCCCGTGCTGCGGGACGGCATCGAGCAGGTCGACCTGGTCTCGGTGCGCGGTGTGCCCTACGTGATGCTCCGCTCGCCCGACGACCGCGGCGGGGCCTGCTACGTGCGGCTGACTCCCGAGGAGTGGCAGCTCGCGACGTTGATGGACGGCACGCGTACGGTCGCCCGCCTGGTCGCCGAGTTCGCCCGCATCGGTGGCCGCCTCGCTCCTGACCAGGTCACCCGGGTCGTGGCGGATCTGGCCGCCAACCGGATGCTGGCCGAGCTGCCGGTCGACGCGTTCAAGCCGCTCGCCCGCGTGCGCCGCCGGCCCTGGCCGCTGCGGATCGGGCGCACCCTGCTGGCCTTCGCGCAGGGCCGGCGCACGGTGGTCGCCAACGTCGACCCGCTGGTCTCCTTCCTCTACCGGGCCGGCGGGCGCTTCCTCTTCCACCGGGCCGTCGTCGCGCTGCTCGGCCTCGTCGCGGTGGCCGGCCTGGTGTCGTTCGGCTGGACCTGGTGGCACGGCGAAGAGGCGATCTTCCTGACCGGAGGCTCGTACGCGACGGGCGCCCTGGTCCTGCTCGGGCTCAACGTGCTCGCGCTGGCCTGTCACGAGCTCGGCCACGCGCTGGCCACCAAGCACGCCGGCCGCCGGGTGCCCGCGGCCGGCTTCCTCGTCTACTTCGGCATCCCCTCGGTCTTCGTCGACACCACCGACGTGTGGATGGCCGGCCGCCGGGCGCGGATGACCACCACGGCCGCCGGCCCCGCCGCGGGGCTCGTGCTGGCCGGCATCGTGGGGCTGGTCGGCGTCTTCGTGCCGGCGGCCGCGCCGTGGACCTTCAAGCTCGCCTTCGCCTGGTACCTCAACGCGCTGTTCAACCTCAACCCGTTCCTCGCCCTCGACGGCTACTACCTGCTGATGGACTGGCTGGAGATCCCCAACCTGCGGGCCCGGGGTCTCACCTATGTGGTCGGCCGGCTGCGGCGACGCCCACCCCGGTGGGCCGAGCTGGACCGCGAGGGTCGGCTGGTCGCGCTGTACGGGACCGTCGCCGTGCTCTGGGTGGCCATCGCGGTGAACCTGGGCTGGCGCATCTGGACCGACCGGGTCGCCGGGCTGGCCATCGGGCTGTGGCGCTCGGGCTGGCCCGCCCGGATCCTGCTCGCCGCCGTCATCTGCGGGCTCGCCGCGCCGCTGGTCTATCTCGCGTTCGGCTGGGCCGTTGGCCAGGTCCGCGCGCTGCGCCGCCGGCTCGAGCAGCGCCGCCGCGACCTGGACGCGCCGCGCCGGCTCGACGCGCTGCGGGCATCGGCGCTCGGCCGGCTCTCCGGCGCCGCGCTCGCCGACCTCGCCTCGACCGCCACCTGGGTCCGGCCGCGCACCGGACAGCAGCTGGTCGTCGCCGGTGCCGCCCAACGCGCCGTGTACGTCGTGGTCGACGGCGCCGTCGAGGCCCGCCGGCCCGACGACCCGTCGGGGCTGGTGCGCCAGCGGGTCGGCGCCGGCGGCCTGGTCGGGCTGGCCAGCGCGCTGAGCGGGGCGCCGGCCGCACTCACGTGGCACACCGCGGGCACCACCCTGCTGTCGCTGCCGTCGTCCTCGGTGTCCCGCGCGATCGGCCCGGTGCCCGGCCCGCCGCCCGCGGAGTGGGACCAGGCCGACCGGTTGTTCGCCGAGACGCCGGCACTGCAGTCGCTGTCCGCCGAGGACCGGATGGGGCTGGTCTCCGCGGCCCGGCTGGGCCTGCTCGCGCCCGGCGACCCGGTCACCCTGTCGGGCCCGACCGACGCCGTGGTCATCGAGTCGGGCAGCGTCGTGCTGCCGGACGGCACCGAGCTGCGCCGGGGCACCCTGATCGGCCCGATCGGCGACGGCCCCGGCGGGGTCGTGGCGACCGCGCGGACGCCGACCCGGCTGTGGTCGGTGCCGGCGTTGCCCGGCGTGCCGCTGCTGCTCGGCGCCTCTCCCGCGGTCGTCGCGTCGGCCGCCGGCGCGGGCCCGCGGGCCGGTGTGCACGCGACGGGCGGCTACCCGCCGCTGGCCGCGCCGCCCGGGCCGCCGCCGGTGATCGACGAGACCGTGGACGGCCGCTTCGAACGCCGGCTGTGGTGGTTGACCGCGCTGCTCCTGCTGCTCGCGCTGCTGCTCACCGCGTCGAACCTGCTTCCCGGGCCGGCCTGGGCCGAGATGCCGGCCGACCGGGCCCTGCTCGCGACCACCCGCGGCACGGCGGACGTCGACGTCAACGGGCGGCCGGTGAAGCTGACCTCGGGCGACAAGATCTACGTGACCGAGGGCGACCAGGTGCAGGTGCGCGACCGCTCGTCGGCGACCCTGACCTTCCGCGGCGGCGCGGTGACCGTGCTGTGCGCGGGCAGTGGCGTCTCGGTCGGTCCGCTGTGGAGCACGGGCGACCGGCGTACGCGGCCGCACGGCTCCCTACAGCTGGCCGACGGGCGGCTGCTGGTCGACACCGCGAGCACGAGCGGCACGTTCGAGGCGCTCGCCCTGTCGCTGGCGGCCGGCGGGACGCGGCTGAGCAACGAGGGGGAGGCCTGGTACCGGGCCAGCTCCGGCGGCGGCAGCATCGTCTCCGCGGGTGACGTGCGCGTGGACGGGCAGCTCCAGCCGGAGACCAACGCGCCGTTGGACTGCGGGGACGGACGTGAGGTGCCGCGGCCGGCCGGGCCGACCGAGGAGCCGCCGCCGAGCGAGGAGCCGAGCCCGACCGACTCGCCGTCGCCCTCCGCGACGCCGAGCGTCTCGCCGACCCCGCCCGCCGATCCGGACGACGACGATGACGACGACGGCACGGGCAACAATCCGCCGCCGGGTGGCAACCCGCCCGGCGGCAACCCGCCCGGAGGAAACCCACCAGGCGGAAATCCACCGGTGACCAACCCGCCGACGACGACTCCGCCGACCTCGCCGCCGACGAACGATCCTCCGTCGATAACCGGGCTGTCCGCCGATCCGGACTCGATCGACCGGGAGTGCCGCACTGACGGCAGCACAACCATCAGCTTCCGGGTCGTGGACGAGGATGTCGCGTCGGTGTCGACGTCGGCATCGTGGTCGATCGCCAAGTTTGACGAGAGCGGCTCCGTCGACCTCGGCAACGAGGGCGCCTCCTACGGCGGCCAGGTGACGGTGCCCTACACCGGCACGAACGCGCAGGGCGGCGCCGAAGTCTCCGTCACGGTCACCGTGGTCGACGATGCCAAGCAGAGTGACACCGCATCGATCTCGATCCCGCTCAACCCGTGTAGCTCGCCGCCCTCATAAGGAGATCAGGTGCTCTGTTGGTTTTGTCCTAAGTCGGCGCGGGGGTCGTGCCGGTTCTGTGGGCGCGGGGTGTGCGAGGACCACGCGCGGTTCGGGCCGTTCCTGCTGGAGGTGCACCGCTCCGAGACCCGCCGCCGCGCCGAGGGCCTGGTCGTCGAGGACGCCGTGCAGTGCGGCACCTGCCGCCCGCGCCCCCAGCCGGTGCCGATGCCGGAGCTCGACTGACGGCGCTACGGTAAGAGCGCGCGTCGATGGGAGGGGCCGGCGATGAGTGACTTCGACGAGGTTCTGGAGCGGTTGGTCGTCGACCCGGCGTTCGCGAGCGCGCTCGCGTCGGATCCGGGGCTGGCGCTGGCCAGCTACTCGCTCAGCGACGACGAGATCGCGCTCCTGCACACCCAGGTCGGCGGTGGGGCGTCCACGGAGCACGCGGTGGAGACCCGGGCCAACCAGTCGAGCACGTTCGGGCTGCTGGGCTCGATCGGCGGCCTGCTCGCCGCCGACGGCCCGGTCGCCGGCCCGACGGGTTTCGGGCACACGGCCGCCACCGGCTTCGGCGCCGTGGCGGGCCACGACGGCCTCGGCCCGGCGGCCCACGACGGTGCCAGCTTCGGCCCGTACGCGCAGGCCGAGGGCACACACGGCGGCATGGGCGGGTTGTCGGGCTTCGGCGACGAGATCGGCCAGGGCCTGCAGAACACCGGGCCGTCCGGCATCGACGGCATGGGCCCGGCGCCGTCGGCAGCGGGCGAAGCCACGTCCGGCTTCGGCCCGGCCCCGACCGCCGACGACGGGCTCCCGGGTGGCGGTCTCGACAAGGTCAGCACCGCACCGCCGGAGGGCTACCACACCCGGGTCGACGTCGACGGTGACGGCGACTGGGACAGGCACGTGCTGCTCGGCCGCTCCGACGGCGGGGTCGACATCCTGGTCGACAAGGACCGCGACGGCCGGATCGACTTCGTCGGCCACGACACCGACGCGGACGGCCTGGTCAACTCGGCGGACTACGACAAGGACGGCGACGGCGTCTTCGAGAAGACGATGTACGACGACAACGGCGACGGCTGGATGGACCGCACCGTCCACCATCACTGAGCGCTGCGTAGGTAGGTGAGGACGGCAACCACGCGCCGGTTGCGGTCGTCGTCGGGCGGCAGGTCGAGCTTGGCCAGGATGTTGCCGACGTGCTTGCCGACCGCGGCCTCGGAGACGACCAACAGCCGGGCGATCGCGGCGTTGGAGTGCCCTTCGGCGACGAGTTGCAGGACCTCCCGCTCCCGGTTGGACAGCTTGGCCAACGGATCGCGCCGCCGCCGCACGAGCTGCGCCACGACCTGCGGATCCACCACGGTCCCACCGCCGGCCACCTGCCGCAGCGCGGCGACGAAGTCCTCGATGTCGACCACCCGGTCCTTCAGCAGGTATCCGACGCCCCGCCCGTCCCCGGAATCGAGCAGGTCGGCGGCATAGCTCTGCTGCACGTACTGACTGAGTGCCACCACCGGCAGCCCCGCGTGCCGGCGCCGGAGCGCGACCGCGGCGCGTAGGCCCTCGTCGGTGAACCCGGGCGGCATCCGTACGTCGGTGACGACCAGGTCAGGCACCTCGGCCTCGACAGCGGCGACCAACGCCGTGGCGTCCCCGACCGCGGCGGTCACGCTGAACCCGAACCGATCGAGAATGCTGGTCAACCCCTCCCGCAACAGCGTCCCGTCCTCGGCCAGCACGGTCCGGATCACCGACATGACACCTCCCCATCAGCCACGGACTCGATCATCGGGTCGGCGGTTTCCCGGTCAACCGCTGGGCGGGCGGTCGCGGTCATCGCCACGGCAGTTCGGCGCGGAGGAGCGTCGGGCCGCCCGGCGGGCTGGACAGGCGGGTCGTGCCGCCGACGGCGGCAACGCGGTCGGCCAGGCCCGTCAGGCCGCTGCCGGCCGTCGGGTCCGCGCCGCCCTGGCCGTCGTCGGTCACCTCGACGATCAGGGTGCGGCCGTCGCGCACCGCGGCCACCCGGACCGTGGCCGCGTCGCTGTGTTTGGCGACGTTGCCCAGGGCCTCCGCCACCACGAAGTAGGCCGTCGACTCGACGTGCTCCGGCGGGCGGGCCGGTAGGTCGATCGCGACCGTCACCGGGACCGTCGAGCGGTCGGCCAGTTCGCGGACCGCCGCGCCCAGGCCGCTGTCGGTCAGGACCTGCGGGTGGATGCCGCGGATCAGCTCGCGTAGCTCCGCCATCAGTTGTTTGGCCTGGTCGTGGGCCACGCCGACGCTGTGGGCGGCCGGGCTGTCCGGTGGTAGGTCCAGCTGGGCCACGCCGAGTTGCAGGGTCAGGCTGACCAGACGTTGCTGCGCGCCGTCGTGCAGGTCGCGTTCGATGCGGCGGCGCTCCGCGCTGAAGCCGTCGACCAGGCGGGCCCGGGAGCTGACCACCTCGGCCAGGCGGGTGCGCGCCTGCTCGTCGGCGCCGCCGAGCAGCACCCGGGCCAGCGCGCCGTGTGCGCCCGCGACCAGGCCGAACAGGTAGGGCACCGCGGGCAGCAGGACCAGGCCGAGCAACGCGTAGGGCAGCGCCTCCTCGGGTGTGTCGACGGCGGCCCGGCCGAGCGTGATCGGGTCGCCGGCCGAGACGATGAACGGGCTGAACAGCAGCGCGACCTCGAGCAGCAGGGCGATGCCCGTGACGAAGTAGACCAGCGGCACCACCGAGCTCAGGGCGAAGCCGTAGACCACCGCCCGCCAGGTGGCCGCGTCGGTGTAGCGATCGCGTAGCCAGCGCCACCAGCGGCCCGGCGCCGGCGGTGGTAGACCCGGTAGGTGGCGGTCGTCGACCAGGCGCAGCCGGAACCGCTCGACGGCGGCCAGCACGACCGCGCCGACCGGGGCGACCGTGGCCAGCAGCACCGTGCCGGAGATGACCAGCAGCGCGAACTGGTTGCCGGACAGGTCGACGCCGTGGCGGATCACGCGGTCCGCGGCGATCACCCAGGGCAGCGCGACGGTGCCGAACACCAGCGTCGCCACGAAGCCGACCGGGGCGGTGCTGATCAGGTAGCCCAGCGACCGCCAGGGCCAGGCGGTGCGCAGGAAGGTGGGTTTGGCGAGGGCTCGCAACGCGGTCATGGCGAAGACGCTAGTGAGGGACGGCCGGCGGCGCCCTACCCCTGTGGATAACTCGGAGGTAGTGCTGGACCTACTCCCCGTACAAGTCCGAGATTGCTCTGGTGTTGATGGTCATCGACGTTTCACCATTGCGGGTGAGGAGGTGTTCGCCGGTGGTCGCCATCGCCACGGAGCTGTTGACCAAGGTGTTCGACGACGGCACGGTCGCGGTCGACCGGGTCAGCCTCCAGGCCGCGCCAGGCGAGTTCCTGGTGTTGCTCGGGCCGACCGGTTGCGGCAAGTCGACGATCCTGCGGCTGGTCGCGGGGCTGGAGGCGCCGACCTCCGGGCACGTGCTGATCGACGGCGAGGCGGTCGACCACCTGCCGTCCCGCGAGCGCCGGCTGGCGATGGTGTTCCAGGACTACGCGCTCTATCCGCACCTGACCGTCGCGCAGAACATCGGCTTCCCACTGCGGGTCCGGCACGAGACGCCGACCGACGTGTCCAGCCGGGTCGGCGAGGTCGCCGACCAGCTCGGCATCACCCCGCTGCTGCGCAAGCTGCCCGGCGCGCTCTCCGGCGGCGAACGGCAGCGGGTGGCCATGGCCCGGGCGATCATCCGCCGGCCGCACGGGTTCCTGCTCGACGAGCCGCTGTCCAACCTGGACGCCGGGCTGCGGGCGGAGCTGCGCTCCGACGTGGCCGCGTTGGCTCGCCGGCTCGGCGTGACCACCATCTACGTCACCCACGACCAGGCCGAGGCGATGACGATGGCCGACCGGGTCGCGGTGCTGCGCCGCGGCGTGCTGCAGCAGGTCGGGCCGCCGGAACAGGTCTACAACGACCCGGCGACGCTGTTCGTGGCCGCGTTCCTCGGCACGCCGCGCACGAGCCTGCTGGAGGGCGCGGTCTACGCGGACGGCGACCGGGTGGTGATCGACCTCGGCTCGCAGGTCGTGGAGCTGCCGGCCGACCATCCCGTGCGGTCGCGGCACACCGACCGGGTCAGCGTCGCGTTGCGCGCCGACGCGCTCTCGATCGCGCCCGCCGGCCATCAGGGGCCCGCGCTGGCCGGCACCGTGCGCCGGGTCGAGCACCTCGGGCACGAGGCGCTGGTGCACGTGGACACCGGCGCGCTGCCCACCTCGACCGAGCGGTCCCGGCTGGAGCTGCCCGGGCCGCAGGCGGCGGCGCTGATGCGGGAGGCGCCGAGGCCCACGGCAGCGCGCACCGAATACGGCTTCTATCCGGCGTATGACCCGGAGCTGCCCGGCGAGCCACCACCCGTCGGTGAGGTCGTGGTGCGGGTGCCCGCCGTCGGCCTGCCGCGTCGGGACGAGACCCTGCGGCTGGCCGTCGACCTCGACCGGCTGCTGCTGTTCGACCGGGTGGGTGCGCGGATCCGGCTAGCCGGCCGGGAAGCCGGCCAGGGCGACGTCTAGGCGCTCCGCGTACGGGCCGCTGATCGCGCCCTCGCCCGCGCGGACCGCGACCTTCTCGCGCAGCTGGGTGACCCGGTCCGCGCGGGTCTCCGCCGTGTGCAGCTCGCGCAGGAGGTTGCGCAGGTCGACGGCGGTGTCCTTGCGGATGTCGCCGGCCTGCTGCCCCTCGGCGATCACGCCCTCGACGCGGCGCAGCGCCTCGCCGATCGAGGTCGGTGGGGCGGGGGTCGGAGGCGCGGTGATCGGCGCGGGCGGTGACGTGGTCGGCGGCGGGGTCGCCGGCGCGGCCACGTGGGGACTGTCGTCGCGGAACAACGGGACCAGGGCCGCGGTGCCGAGCGCGAGCACGGCGGCGATCGCGGCCACGACCAGGGCGGGCCGCCGGCGCGACCCGGCCGGTTCGGCGGCCACCGCGGGCGGCGCGACCGGGCCGGTTGTTGGCCGCTGCCCGCGCGCGGGCGCCGGGTCGTGCCGTGGCGCCGGATCCGTCCCGGGCGCCGTTCCGGGCGCGGCCCCGGGCGTGGGAGCCGGTTGCGGGCCGGACGCCGCCGCGCCCGGCGCGGAC
Source organism: Asanoa sp. NPDC050611 (assembly GCF_040654855.1). Classification (NCBI taxonomy): domain Bacteria; kingdom Bacillati; phylum Actinomycetota; class Actinomycetes; order Micromonosporales; family Micromonosporaceae; genus Asanoa; species Asanoa sp. NPDC050611. Next base: position 5,824 of record NZ_JBFAIU010000016.1, on the reverse strand, counting down.
TCTGGTCCGGACGCCGCTAGACCGGGCGCGAACGCCGGTCCAGGCGCCGCTAGGTCGGGCGCGAACGCCGGTCCAGGCGCCGCCGCCGGGTCGGGCGCTGGCGCCGGCCCGGACGTTGCAGCCGTATCGGTTGCCGCCGCCGGCTCCGGTTGCGCCATCGCCGCCCGCAGCTCACGGGCCGCGATGTGCGCGGTCGGCCGATCCAGTGGGTCGCGGGCCAGCAACCGCATGCACAGCCCGGCCACGACCGGCGGCAAGCCAGGCACCTCCGGCGGTGCCAACCCGTTGTCGGCCTGCAGCGCCCGGGTCAGGTCCTCCCAGGTCTCGGCCGGCAGCGGCACGCGACCGGTGAGCGTCTCGTACAACAGCACCCCGAGCGCGTAGCTGTCCGTCGCCGGCTGTGCGGGCGTGCCGTCGAGCCGCTCGGGCGCCACGTACGCCGGTGTCCCGAACGTCTCTCCGTCCGCGTCCTCGTCCGGCGCTCCGATCCGGGTCGCGATGCCGAAGTCGAGCACCTTCGCCCCGGTCGGCGTGAGCATCACGTTGGCCGGCGTGACGTCACGGTGCACGATGCCGAGCCGGTGCGCCGCGGCCAGCGCCGAGGCCACCTCCGCGCACACCCGCACCGCCTCCGGCCAGGGCAGCGGCCCCGCGGTCAGCCGGGCCTCCAGCTCCTCGCCGGTGAGCAGTTCCAGCACCACGAACGCGGTGACCGTGCCGTCGGGCGTCACCGTCTCGGCGTAGTCGTGCACGGTCGCCACGTGCGGATGCACCAGCTGGGCGGCGGCCCGGGCCTCGTCGCGGACCATGTCGCGGAAGCGCGCGTCGGCGGCGAGCGCGGCGGAGAGGACCTTGACCGCCACCGTGCGGTCGAGCACCTCGTCGCGGGCCCGCCAGATGACCGACATGCCGCCCGCGCCGACCCGGTCGATCAGCCGGTAGCGACGGGCGAGGAGGGCGCCCGGGGTGAGCGTGGACATGGAGTCTGCACCTGCCGGCAGTGGGGGGATCGATTCAATCTCGGCGATGCCTCGTGGCTTGTCAACCGGAAGCGGCAACGCCGCCGTGCCAGGATGATGGTGTGGGCGGTGGACGGGTGGCATTCGTGCTGGGTGGCGGCGGTGTGCTGGGTGCCGTCGAGGTCGGCATGCTGCGCGCGCTGTTCCGCGCCGACATCAAGCCCGACCTCGTGATCGGCACCTCGATCGGCGCCGTCAACGGCGCGATGGTCGCCGCCGACCCGACCGAGGCCGTGACGGACCGCCTGGTCCGACTGTGGGCTAGCCCCGAGGCGAGCGAGGTGTACGGCGACTCGGTCGCCCGGCAGCTGCGTCGCTTCGCCGCGCGTACCCACCTGCACTCGCCGCGCCCGCTGCGCCGGCTGCTGGAGCGCGAGCTCGGCGAGGAGACCACGTTCGAGGAGCTGAAGATCCCGTTCCGGTGCTGCGCGGCGAGCATCGAGCGGGCCGCCGAGCACTGGTTCTCCAGCGGCCCGCTGGTCGACGCGGTGCTGGCCAGCGCGAGCGTGCCCGGCCTGCTGCCGCCGGCCCAGATCGGGGAGGAGCACTACGTGGACGGCGGGATCGTGAACTCGATCCCGATCGGGGAGGCGGTCAGCAGTGGTGCACGGCACATTTTCGTGCTCCAGGTCGGCCGGATCGAGCGCGCGCTGACGCCTCCGCGCCGGCCGTGGGAGGTGGCCCAGGTGGCTTTCGAGATCGCGCGGCGGCACCGTTTCGCACGTGAGCTGGCGGCGCTGCCCGACGATGTACATGTGCACGTGCTTCCAACAGGGGGCCTGGAGCCCCGCGACGACACACCCTGGGCCTACCGCGACATGGCCGCGGTCGGCCGCCGGATCAGCCGTGCGTACACGGCGTCCCGGCGCTATCTCGCCCAGCATCCGTCGGCCGGCCGGGACGACGGCTGATGCCGCCCCCGCCCCGCTGGCTGCGCCGGATCGTGCTCGCGCCGCTGGTCATCGCGTTCGCCGTGGTGCTGCTGACCACGCTGCCGGCCTGGTTGCTGCTCGCCTCGGCGGCGTCGCCACTGGTGCCCGGCCGGTTGCGCCCGCTGCGGGTGATCTGGCTCGGCACCGTGTACGTCGTCTGGGACGCCGTTGCCCTGATCACCCTGTTCGCGCTCTGGCTGGCGTCCGGCTTCGGCTGGAAGGTGCGCTCGCCGGCCTTCCAGCGCGCGCACTACGTACTCACCGGAGCGTTTCTGCGTTTCCTCTTCGCGCAGGCCCAGTGGACGCTCAAGCTGCGGCTCGACATCGCGGGCAGTGACCCCGACACCGCCCAGCCTGGGCGGCCCGAGCTGGTGGTCTGCCGGCACGCCGGTCCCGGTGACTCGTTCGTGCTCGTGCACGCGCTGGTCAACTGGTTCGACCGGGAGCCGCGGATCGTGCTCAAGGACAGCCTCCAGTGGGATCCGGCGGTCGACGTGATGCTCAACCGCCTGCCGAACCGGTTCATCGCGCCGCAGCGCGACCCCGACGGGCTGGAGAAGCTCGTCGGCAACCTGGCGGTCGGCCTCGACGAGAACGACGCGTTCGTGATCTTCCCGGAGGGCGGCAACTTCACCCCGCGCCGGCGCATCCGGGCGATCGAGCTGCTCCGCGCCCGCGGCCTGCACCGGATGGCGGCGAAGGCGGAGAAGATGCGCAACGTGCTCGCGCCGCGCCCGGGCGGCCTGCTCGCCGCGATGGACGCCGCGCCCGACGCCGGCGTCATCTTCGTGGCGCACACCGGCCTCGACCGGATGCTCACCGTCGGCGACGTCTGGCGTGAGCTACCGATGGACAAGCGACTCACGATGCGGTTCTGGTCGGTGCCGCCGGAAGAGGTTCCCCAGGATCGGGAGCAGCGGATCGAGTGGCTCTACGACTGGTGGGCCAAGATCGACGCGTGGATCGAGGAGAACCGGGCGATCGTGGCCCCGCCTGAACAACACCTGACAGCCACCTGAGTACGCGCACTCTGTGGCGCACGCGTCCGGCCGAGCAGGATCCGGAGCGTGACCTATCCGTGCCCGTCCTGCCAGGCGCCGGCGACGCTGGCGACCGGCTGTCCCAACTGCGGCCGGGGCCCTGACCCCGACGCCGCCGAGGTGGTGCGGCTCAACGCCGAGTTGGCCGAGCTGAGCGGTCCGCTGGAGGAGGCGCGCCGCACCTACAGCGACCTGTCGGCGCGGTACGCGACGGTGCACCGGCGCCGGGAGGAGGCGGCCGCGCGGGTCCGGGCGGCGACGTTCCTCGCCCCGGCGCCCGCACCGGCCGTGCCCGCGCCGCGGCTGGAACAGGACGAGACCAGCCGGCGTACGGCGCAGAACGTGCTGTTCGTGCTCGGCGGCCTGCTGGTCGGCGCGGCCGCGATCGTGTTCACCGGTGTGGCCTGGGCGACGTACGGCTTCGGCGCGCGGGCGGTGATCCTCGCCGTGTTCACCGCGCTGGTGCTCGCCGTGCCCCCGTTGACGGCGCGCCGGGGGCTGCGCTCGACCGCCGAGACGTTCGCGGCGCTCGGCATGCTGCTGGTGCTGCTCGACGGCTACGCCGCGTGGTACGTGGACCTGCTCGGCCTCGCCGGCGTCGACGGCACCGCCTACGGCGCGATCGTCTGCGCCGTGACCGCCGCGGCCGGCGTCGGATACGGGCGGCTGACCGGCCTGGTCGCGCCCCGAGTGGGCGCGTTCGTGGTGGCGCAGCCGGTGCTGCCGCTGCTCGCCGCGTGGCTCGACGTGCCGGCCGCGGGCTGGGCGCTGGCCTTCGCGGCCACGGCGGGGGCCGATCTCGTGCTGGTCCGGTTCGGTGACCGGTGGGCGCGGGTCGCGGCGTGGATCGGCTTCGGGTGCGCACAGGTGGCATCGGGGGTGTGCGCACTCGGAGCGCTGTTGTTCGACGACCGCACGCCGGCCGTGCTCACCGGCCTGCCGACGCTGCTGGTGGCGGTGCTGCTGGCGGCGGCGGGCCCGGTCGGCCGGGTGCGGTGGCTCGGCGTCGTGGGCGCGGCCACCGTGCCCTCGGCGGTCGCGGTGGCCGTGCTCCGGCCGGTGGCCGAGCTGCGCTGGTCGGTGCTGATGGTCGTGGCCGGCGCGGTCGTGCTCGCGATCGCGCTCGTGGTGCTGCGGCTGCGCGTCGCCCGGCTGGGCGCCGTCATCACGACCGGCGTCTTCCTGTTGGCGCCGGGCTTGACGGCGCTGGCGGTCGCGGTGAGCACTGTGGACGGTTCGTTGCCGCCGTTGCGGGCCACCGGCGCGGGTGGGCTGCCTGGCGACTGGCAGTTGCCGGTCGCGCTCGTGCTGGGTGCGGCGGCGCTCGCGTTGCTGGTGTCGCCGGCGGGACGGGTGGCGGCCATCGCGGGCGGCGGCCTGCTCGCGGCGCTCGCCCTGCCGACGGCGGTGGCGCTGCCCTGGTGGGCGGTGTCCACCATGGACCTGGCTGTGGCGGCGGCCCTGGTGCTCGTCGCCCGGCCGGCGTTGGTGTTGACGCTGGCGGCCGCCGTGCTGACGGTCCACGGCGTGGTGGTCGGCCTGGCTCGGCCATGGTCGACGGCGGCGGTGTTCGGCGCGCTGGTGGTGCTGGGCGCGGCCGCGGCGCTGCGCGGGCGGCGCGGGGCCGCGTGGTGGTGCGCGGTGGGGCTCGCGGCGGTCCCGGCCGCCGTCGCCGCGACCGTGTACGCGGCCGGTGCCGGCGGCCCCTGGCCGGCCCGGGCGGGCCTGGCGGCCGTCGTGGTGCCGCTGACCGCGACGGTGCTGTACGGACGGTCGCGGCGCCGTTCCGGGTACGCGTCACCGGCGGCCGTCGCCCTGGCCGCCTCCGCGGCCGTGGCCGGCGCGTGGCCGGCACAGTCCGAGCCGGCGGGTGTCCATCCCTCGGCGGCCCTGCTCGTGTTGGCGATCGCGCTGCTCGGCCGGCCGGCGGCGATGGCCCGGGCGGCGGTCGGGGTGGCGGCGGTCCCGGTCGCGGGCCTGTCGCTGTTGGCGGCGGCGCCGGCGCTGGGCGCGGTGCTGTTCGCGCCCTACACGTGGTGGGAGGAGGCCTGGACGGGCGCGCCGTCGGGCACGGGCCTGACCCCGTCGGGGCTGCTCGAGATCGCCCCCGGCCCCGCGGCGACGCTGCTGATCCTGGCGGCCGCGGCGCTGACCTTGACGTGGCATTCGCCGGGGCTCGCCGAGCGGGCGGCGGGGGATGGCGGCCGCGGTCCGTCGGCCACCGGCGACGATCGGCGGGCGCTCAGCACGGAAGGGCGCCAGGCGGCCGCGACAGGTGGCGACGTTTCGGACCGCGGCGAAGACCACGATGCGCCGGACGGTCCGGTCGCCGGCGAGAGGGGCGTCGGAGCTGAGCCGACGGATGCCGCTGACGAGGAGGGGCGATCAGCGGCTGTTCCCGGCCCGGTTGGGGGTGGGGTCCGGGGGGAGGCGGCGAGGCCGGTCGGTCTCGCCGCCTACCGGGCCGTCCTGGCCGCGCTGGCCGGCTTCCTAGCGGTCGGCGGCCTGCTGGCCGTCCTGGTGGCCGCGGCCGTGCCGTGGCCCGTGGTGCCGGCGGTCACCCTCGCCGCGGGCATCGGTTGGGCGGTCACGGCCGCCCTGCGCCCGATCGGCGTCGCGGCCGTCGCGCCGGTGCTGCTCCTGGCCGGGGCCGGCGTGTCCGGCCTGCTGCCGACCGAGCCCTCGACCCTCGGCGCCCTGGGCGCGCTGATCGCCGCCGGCGCCGTGGCGGGCGCGGCCTACCTCGACATGGCGATGTCGCTGTCGCAGCCGCACCCGACGGAGCCCTACGCGTCGACGGGCGTGGTGCTCGGCGCCGCACAGTTCGCCACCG
>NZ_JBFAIU010000015.1:36691-51329 GCF_040654855.1 Asanoa sp. NPDC050611 | reverse complement strand
GTGATCCTGGCTTACACGCTAGGTAGCCGGACCGTCCGAGGAATGGGGAGATATCCCTAACTTGTGTGCGCGGGCCGTCGACGCGGTCTGGCGGATCGAGTCGGCCCGCATCGTCTCGGCGCTGGCCCGCTACACGGGCGACTTCGAGCTCGCCGAGGACGTCGCCCAGGAGGCCGTCGCGGAGGCGTTGGTCACCTGGGCGCGGGAGGGCACGCCCGAATCGCCCGTGGGTTGGCTGCTCTCCACCGCGCGGCGGCGGGCGATCGACGGCTTCCGGCGGCGGGCGGCGCTGGACGACCGGTACGCGACGATCGCCGCCACCCCGCCGGCCGAGGACGACGACCTGCTCTGGGACCCCGACCGGGTCGACGACGACGTGCTCGCGCTGATGTTCATCGCGTGCCACCCCGTGCTGTCGCCCGAGGCGCGGGTGGCGCTGACGTTGCGTACCGTCGGCGGTCTGTCCAGTGAGGAGATTGCCCGCGCGTTCCTGGTGCCGGTGCCCACGATCCAGGCCCGGATCACGCGGGCGAAGAAGACCATCGCGGCCGCGGGTGTGCCGTTCGAGCTGCCACCGGCGGCGGAACGCCGCGACCGCCTGGGCGGCGTGCTCAGCGTGCTCTACGTGATCTTCACGGAGGGCTCGACGGCGACGGCGGGCGATCGGTTGCTGCGCACGGATCTGGCGTACGAGGCGATCCGCCTGGCCCGCATGCTGACCGCGCTGCTGCCCGACGAGCCGGAGGCGTTCGGCCTGTTGGCCCTCTGCGAACTGACGGCGGCGCGCTTTCCGGCGCGGACCGGGCCCGACGGGGAGGCGGTGCTGCTCGAGGACCAGGACCGGCTGCTGTGGGACCGGTCGGCGATCCGGCGCGGCCGAGCGGCTCTTGACCGGGCGTCGTCGCTGGGGCGCGGCCTTGGCCCGTACGGCCTGCAGGCGGGGATCGCGGCCTGCCACGCCGCGGCGCCGTCGGTCGCGGAGACGGACTGGGAGCGGATCGTGCTGCTCTACGAGGCGCTGGGCCGGGTCGCCCCGTCACCGATCGTGGAGCTCAACCGCGCGGTCGCGGTGGCGATGGCGGCGGGCCCGGGGCCAGCCTTGTCCATCGTGGACGATCTGGTCGCCGGGGACCGGTTGTCGGGCTCGCATCTGTTGCCGAGTGTGCGGGGCGAGCTGCTGATCCGGTTGGGGCGCACGCGGGAGGCGCGGGCGGAACTTGAGCTGGCGGCGCGCCTGTGCGGCAACACCCGCGAACGGGCGGTCCTGCTCCGGAAGGCCGCCGCGCTCCCCTGACTCACCCGAACGGGGCACCGCGGGCGGGCGCACACCGCGCGGACACCGAGCAGGGCGAGCGGGCTGGTATACACCGGGGCGGGGTCGTAGCCCAACTGGCATGAGGCAAACGGCTTAGAACCGTTTCAGTGCGGGTTCGAATCCCGTCGACCCCACTCGTTGATGTACGTTTCCGCAGGTCGCGTCGGGTTTGCCCGGCGCGACATCGCAGCTTTCATGCCAGGTGCATGATCAACTGCGCGGCCGAGCTGGTCGTCACCCGATCGTGGCGGCGGACCCGGACCGGAACTGTCAGATCTCCTCCGCCGCGTCCCAAGCCCGGGCCGTCGCCTGCGGGGTGAGAGCGCGCACTCGGCAGCGGGTCGGAAAGCTGCATCAGCTTTCCGACCCCGCCTGACCATGGACGACGCGCTAGCTGTTGAGCTCCGCCAGCTTCCGGCTCTCCTTGTCGCGGAACGCCGCGCCGAACGAGATCTTGCCGTTGGTGCGTAGCAGCGAACCCTCGTACACCCGTGCCCCGACGGCGATCAGCACCGCCGCCGCGACCACCATCACGCCCAGCGACAGGATGGGTTCCCAGGTCGCCGCGTCGCCGGTGAACAGGCGGACCGGCATCGCCGTCGGCGCCGAGAACGGGATGTAGGACAGCAGCGTCATCATCGGCTTGTTGTCGCTCAGGAAGACCACCAGGAAGAACGGCAGCATCACCACGAGCTGCAGCGGCATCGAGACACCCTGGAGGTCCTCCAGGCGGTTGACCAGCGCGCCGATCGCCGCCCAGAGCGCCGCGAGCATCACGAAGCCGACCACGAAGAACGGTATGAACCAGGCGATCGACGGGCCGATCAGCGACAACACCGCGCCGTTGTCGGTCATCTGGAGGCCCGCGATCGTGACCACCGCGATCAGCGCGATCTGTCCCAGCGCGAGCACGCCGCCGGCGATCACCTTGCCGGCCAACAGGGCGCGGGTCGGCACGCTGGCCACGAGGATCTCGACGATCCTGGTCTGCTTCTCCTCGACGACGCTCTGCGCGATCTGCAACCCGAAGGTCAGCGAGGTGAAGAAGAAGACGATGGCGAAGCCGAAGGGTACGAAGTAGGCCAGCAGCGGGTCGACCGCGTCCGGGTTCAGCAGTTGGACCTCCGGCTCGGAGCTGAGCGCACCAACCACATCGGACGGTGCGTCGTCCATCGCCAGCACCTTGCCCCCGGCCACGACCGCGGCGTCCGCGTCACCGTCGCGTACCGCCTGCTCGGCTGCGGCGTCGTCGCTGACCTGCGTGACCTCGAGGCCCGCGTCGCGCAGCGTGGTCGCGGCGGCCGAGTCGGCGACCGCGACGCTGGACGCGCCACCGCCCAACATCGCCGGGAGCACGGTGCTGCCGACGGCGATCAGCAGGAAGAAGATCGTACTGATGAGGAAGGTCTTGTCCTTGATCTTGACCTTCAGCTCGCGGGCCGCGACCAGCCGCACGGCGGACGACGTGTTCATCGGGCAACCTCTCGGAAGATCTCGGCGAGCGAAGGCGTGACGGGGCCGAAGGAACGGACCGGGCCGCGCTGCAGCGCCGCGCGGAGCACGAGCTGATCGTCGGCATCGTCCGCGAGGTCGAACACGGCGCGCGGCCCGTCGAGATCGACCAGGCTCACGCCGGGCTGGTCGCGCACCCAGCCGGCGTCGCCGGCCACAACCAGATTGAACCGACGCTGGGTGTACGCGTCGCGCAAGCTGTCCCTGCTCCCCGCCGCACGGATGGCACCGTTCGCGATGATCACGAGGTCGTCGCAGAGCCGCTCGACGACGTCGAGCTGGTGGCTGGAGAAGAGCACCGGGACGCCGCGGTGGGTCCGCTCGCGCAGGACGGTGACGACGGTGTCGACGGCCATCGGGTCGAGGCCGGAGAACGGTTCGTCGAGCACGAGCACGTCGGGATCGTGTACGAGCGCCGCGGCGATCTGGGCCCGCTGCTGGTTGCCGAGCGAGAGGTTCTCGACGGGGTCGTTGGCCCGCTCGCCCAGGCTGAGCCAGTCGAGCAGCTCGTCGACGTTGCGGTTGACGGCCTGCACCGTCAGCCCGTGCAGGCGGCCGAGGTAGACGAGCTGGTCGCGCACGGTCATCTTCGGGTAGAGGCCGCGCTCCTCCGGCATGTAGCCGAACCGCCGCCGGTCCTCCCGGGTCAGCCGGGAGCCCTGCCAGGTCACCTCACCCGAGTCCGGGGCGAGCACACCCAGGATGATCCGCATGCTGGTCGTCTTCCCGGCGCCATTGGCGCCGACGAACCCCGTCATCCGGCCGGCGGTGACGTCGAACGTCACGTCGCGGAGCACCTGGCGGTCGCCGAAGCTCCGGTTGATCGCTTCGAGATGAAGCACCTTCGTCATGCCGACAAGGCTATGAACGGGCGGTTCCGCCGTCGTCCGGCGCCGGATCGAACCGCCGGGTCCGTCGCACGACGGACCCGATCCACCGCGCGGCGGGCTCAGAGCGGGTCGGGCGTCCTGGCCGGCGTCCGCGAGTCGGTGGTCCAGGCTCACGGTGACCGCCGCAGCCGCTGCGCGCCGCTGCCTGGTCAGCGGGGGAACAGCGCCCCCGGGCCGCGGCTCCCGGGCCGCCTACGCCCAACGTCTCAGGCCCTCCGCCCCGCGGCGGTCAGCGCGGGAAGCCGCGCTCGCCGGCCGGGCGACCGTGTCTGATCCCACCTGCCAGGCCAACGCCCCAGACGGCCGATACGCCCCGCGGCGGTCAGCGCGGAAAGCCGCGCTCGCCGGCCGGGCGAGCGTGTCTGATCCCACGTGCCAGGCCGACGCCCCACATGACCCCTCCGCCCCGCGGCGGTCAGCACGGAAAGCCGCGTCACGCCGGCCAGACGACCGTGTCTGATCCCAGGTGCCAGGCCCACGCCCCACATGACCCCTCCCCCGCGGCGATCAGCACAGAAGGCCGCGTCACGCCGGCCAGACGACCGTGTCTGATCCCACGTGCCAGGCCCACGCCCCACATGACCCCTCCGCCCCGCGGCGATCAGCACGGAAAGCCGCGTCACGCCGGCCGAACGACCGTGTCTGATCCCAGGTGCCAGGCCAACGGCCCACATGACCCCTCCCCCTGCGGCGATCAGCACAGAAGGCCGCGTCACGCCGGCCAAGCAGCCGTGCTCGCGCCGGTGCCGGGCGCACGCTCGACGACTAGCCCTAGCCCCCTCGCCGGGCTCAGCGAGGGAAAAGGGTCCTGAGCAGCGGCTGCCAGGCGACCATGTCGGCGATGTCGGGGCGGATGTCGTCGTCGTGGTCGTTGATGGCGGCCGGCCAATGGACCGTGAACCACTCGCGCTCCGCGCGGCCCAGGCTCGACGCGTGCTCCCGGATCAGGGTGGCGAGCTCCGCCTCCTGGCTGCTGGTCGTGGCGTGGCGCAGCAGGTAGGTCGCCATCGGGATGATCAGGGACTGGATCGCGAGGAGGAGGCTCTGCCGGTCGGGGTCGGCGAGGTCCATCGCGAGGAGGGCGTGGACGTGGCCGACGGCGCGGTCGTCGCCCACGCAGGACAGGGCGATCAGGGCGTAGTCGCGGATGTCCGCGTCCGGGTCGAGCAAGGCGTCCGCCAGGACGTCCGACGCGTCGGCGCCCGTCCGTTTCGCCAGTGCGACCAGCGCCGCGCACCGGTCGTCGGCGTCGGCGGCCGGGTCGGCGAGCAGGTTGCGCAGGAACCCGGTGCCGGCCGGGCCGGTGGCCTCGCCGACGGCGGCGACCAGCCAACTGCCCATCTCGGCCGGCGCGCTCACCCACGCGGCGAGCAGGGACTCCTCGCCGGCCGGGCCGCCGTGCACGGCCGCGGCGATCTGCTCCCGGTGGCGATCCGAGTCCCAGTCGATCAGCATCTATCCGCCAGGCGTCACGACGCCGTGCTCGTAGGCGAAGACGACCGCCTGGGTGCGGTCCCGCAGGCCCAGCTTCGTCAGGACCCGGCTGACGTGCGTCTTCACCGTGGCTTCGCCGAGGTGCATCGCGGCGGCGATCTCGGCGTTGGTCGCCCCGCTGGCCAACGCGACGAGCACCTCGTGCTCGCGGGCGGTGAGCTCCGCCAACTGCTCGCCGCTGGTGCGTGGGGTGCCGCCCGGGCGGGCGAAGGTCGCGATCACCCGGCGGGTGATCTCGGGGGCGAGCAGGGCGTCGCCGCGGGCCAGGACCCGGACGGCGTCGATCAGGGCCTCCGGGGTGCCGTTCTTGAGCAGGAAGCCGCTCGCGCCCGCCTCCAGCGCCGCGAACAGGTAGTCGTCGCGGTCGAACGTCGTGAGGATCAGGACCGCGGGGCCGTCGGGGGTCTCGGTGATCCGCCGGGTGGCGGCCAGGCCGTCGACGCCCGGCATCTCGACGTCCATCAGCACCACGTCGGGGTTCACCGCAGCCACCATCCGGACCGCCTGCTCGCCGTCGGACGCCTCGCCGACCACCTCGAAGTCGTCCTCGGTCTCGAGAATGACCCGAAACCCGGTGCGGACCAGATGGTGGTCATCGGCCAGCAACACCCGGATCGCGCTCACGCCACAACCCCCGCCTGAATCAAACGACCGCTGCCGGCCTGCGTGCGAGCGGCCGGAAACGCGACGCCGGTCAAGAAGCCAACCGCCACCCTGGCCCGAACCACGCGACCCCGAGCCAGAACCCGCGAACGTGTCAGGACCCAGCGCGCCGCAAACGCGGCGCCGCCCAAGAAGCCAACCACGCCCGAATCCCGGGAGTCGAAAAGGCCGCGGCCTAAGGCCCTGGGAGAGCCGACGCCACGCGACAGACCGGCGGAAATCATGCTTCGACCGTTACTCGGGTCAGGGGGAAGCGGGCGCGGACGCGGAAGCCGCGGCGGCCTGGGCCCTCGCCGACCGGGCCTGTTTCCAGGACCCCGTCGTGGGCCGTGACGCGTTCGCGCATGCCGATCAGGCCCATCCCGCCCGTGCGTTGGCCGACCACCGCGGAGCGGCCGTCGTCGGTCACGTCGATTTCCACCTCGTTGGCCAGATAGCGGATCCGGACGTCGATCGTGGCCGCGCCCGCGTGTTTGATGGTGTTGGTCAGTGCTTCCTGCACTATCCGGTAGATCGCCTGCGACAGCGACTCCGGCAGCGCGACCGGGTCGCCGTAGACGCCCAGCTTCGTCTCCAGGCCCGCCTCGCGGGCGTTGCCCAACAGGTCGTCGAGGCGGTCGACGCCCGCGCCGGCGCCGTCGACCATTGCGCCGCTCGACTGGCGGAGCAGGCTCAGCATGCGGCGCAGCTCGTCGACCGCCGTGCGGGCGCTCACCTCGACCGACTCCAGCGCCGCGCGGGCCTTGGCCGGGTCCTTGTCGAGGACGCGGCGGCCGGCCGACGCCTGCACGCCCATCACCGAGACGTGGTGAGCGACCACGTCGTGCAGCTCCCGGGCGATGCGTAGTCGCTCGTCGGCGACCGCCAGCTCCCGCGCCTCGGCCTGGGACGCGCGTAGCTGCTCCGCCTGCAGCTCGAGCTGGTGCTCCCGGCGGGCCGCCGTCCACGCGGTCTCGCCGAAGAAGTAGGCGAAGCCGAAGAGCAGCACGTTGATCAGCAGGCCGTTGACGATCACGGCGAGCAGCGGCGGCAGGAACCCCGAGGCCCTGGCGAACTCCGGGTCGGGATTACGGATGAGGGCGATGGTCAGGGCGACGAAGAGCCACACGAACATCGCCGCGATGATCGCGACGCGGATCCATTTGGCGTGCCGTCGGTCCTGGCCCCAGGCGCCCAGCGTGTAGATCGCCGCGAACAGCACGCCGGTGGTCAGCTGCTGCTCGGGAGCCGCGCGGACCTGGCCCCCGATGAACGCGGCCGAGACGATGATCGCCACCGCGCCGGGCCAGCGGCGGCGCCAGCACAGCGGCACGCAGATCAGCACGGTCCAGAACAGCTGCTCGGGCAGGGCCGGCACGTGCGGGAAGAACAGCGCGCCGGCCGACGTGGCCAGCGTCATGTTGAGCAGCGTCAGCGCGGTGACCGCCACGCCGATGAGCACGTCGACGCGGCGCTGCTCCGGCGTCGGGCCGGGGCGGCGCCACTGGTCGAGAACAGCCGGTGCGGTCACGGGAGCAAGTGTAGGGAAGGGGTCCGACAGCGACCCCTCCCCTACAGATCGATCAGGAGGCGTACGCCTCCAACTCGTACACCCGCGCGGCCCGGTCGGTGTCGCTGGTCGGCGTGATCACGTTCACGCGGAGATATCGCACCGAACGTGGCGTGAACGTATGGGTCGTCACGTTCGCCGTGTTCCCCCGCGGTGACGCCACCGTCGTCCAGGCGGACCCGTCGGCACTGACCTGCACGTCGAAGTCGCGCGTGTTCCACACGGGTTTCTCGTTGCCCGCACCGGAATGCCGCAGCACCACCCGCCCGACCTGGCGGGCGGCCTGCAGGTCGACCCGGATCCACTTCGACGCGCCCAACGAGCACCACTTGTCACCGTTGCCGCCCGTCACGGTCCCGTTGACCGCCTTCGCGGGCGCCTCGCTCGCCGCGCACTGGCTGTCCGCGGTCGCCGGCCGGTTCAACGCCAGGTTCACCGAGGGAGAAGCCGCCGGCACGTAGAGCCGGACGTCGGTCAGCCGCGCGCTCCCCTCGTACACGTTGGTGTAGAGATCCCCGATCACGAACCAGTCGGGGTACGCGGACCCGGCCGGCCACTGGTTGGGCCAGGTCGTGCTCCCGTTGTAGTCGTTCTGCACGAGGTCGCCGTTGAACTGGCCGTTGTACTCGCTCGCCTTGACGTTGTAGTGCCAGATCGGGTTGTTGTTGACCACGAACGGCCGGTGGAACCGCAGCGTCTTCTGCCCGACCCGCGCGAAGTTGCCGCTGGCCTCCAGCACGTAGCCGGTCGCGTCCCGCTCGATCGCGAACGTGTAGAACGTGTTCGGCATGAGCTCCGGCTGCAGCTCGGCGGCCGACGAGAGCTGCTGCTCGGCCACGCCACCGGAACACGACGTCATGAACCACTGCGAGTTGCCGGCCAGTCCACCGCGCCCCGGGTTCCAGTTGGGCAGACCACTGATCCACATGTTGACGGTGTTGAAGTTGCCGTCGCGGTAGTTGTAGTACGTGTTGGCGTTCGAGTCGCAGACCCGCCCGCCGGTGCCGCTGCCGACCCGGTCGGGGTGCTGCGAAAACGAGTCCATCAGCACCTTCCGGCGATAGTGCCAGAAGTGGTTGTTCCGGGGCGCCGGGTTCGCGAAGTCCACGATGGACATGAAGTGGAACCCGTTGTAGCCGAACGGCCCGGCCCGCACGTCCTGCCACTCGCAGTAGGGCACGGAGGCGTCGCCGCTCCACCCAGGGCTGTCCGAACCCTCGCCCCACGGATGCTGGGTCTTGCACCCGCTGGTCCCGTACCCGTTGATCCGACCGTCGTAGTTGATGGTCCCGTTGCGCTTGCCGCCGAAGTCCAGCGTCTTCAGCTTGTATTCGACCCGGTAGTAGTCGGGCAGCTGCTGCGACGGCCGCAGGATGACGCCGCCGGTGTGGTCCGGCACGTTCATCTTCGCCACCCAGTCGCTGCCGAGCTGCTCGCGGGTGAGCGACGGCGGCGACTCGATGACACCGTCGGCGTTCCAGTCGCGCGCCGACAGCGACGCGGTCAGCCAACCGTTCTGGCCGACCGGAAACTCCTTGCGGTACGTGCGGAACGAGTTCATCGCCGTGGTCCACGCCGGACCGTAGTCGTTGCGGTACCACTGGCCGTTGTCGTCCATGATGGTGTCGAACGGCTGCGCGTACGTCTCGCGTACCCAGGGAGCGTTTGCGGTGTCGATCGGATTCGCGAAGCTCTCGTTGTAGAGCAGTGTCCACCCGGGCCGGGTGGGGTCGTCGAGCGCCGCCGCTGCCGGCTCCGGCAGGCCGACCAACGTGCTGAGCGCGACGATCCCCACCACGGCGAGGGCCGGCGATCGGCGACGGATGGACGGTGTGCTGCGTCTGCGCATGGTCACTCCATATCCACTCGGGTGGCGACGCCGACCGCCACAGTTCGTCCTAGAACACCCCGCGGTCCATGTACTGCTTCGCGTTCTCCTTCGTCACCATCGGCGAGTCGACGACGGTGTCCTTCTCCGGCGTGGCTCCGCCCAGGATCTCGACGGCCCGGTCGAGCCCCTTGGCGCCGATGATGTCGGCGTCGTTGAGCCCGGTGACCAGGTAGTTGGTGCCGTCGGAGATGGCCTTGAGCGCCTCGGTCTGCCCGTCGACGCCCGCGATGACGATCTGCGCGGTCTTCTTCGCGTCCGCGATGGCGCGTTGCGCGCCCAGGCACATCGCGTCGTTCTCGCAGAACACCGCGACCAGGTCCGGGTGGCTGGCGAGCAGGCTCTCCATCACGGTCAGCCCGCCGTCGGAGCTCCAGCCACCGAAGCCCGGCGCCTCGACGAGCGTGATCCCCGCCTTGCCCTGCAGGGCCGCCTTCACGCCGTTGGTGCGCGCGAGCCCGATGCTGTTGTCGGCCGGGCCGCCCTTGATGATGGCCACCTTGCCGCCCTTGGTCAGCCGCTGGGCCAGGAACTCGCCGTCCTGCTTGCCGATCGCCTCGTTGTCGGGGCCGATCCAGCTCGTGTACTCCCCGGTCTGGAACTTGCGGTCCACGAGCACGACCGGCTTGCCGGCGGCCTTGATGGCGGCCAGCGCGGCCGGGGCGGACTCCAGCGGGCCGCCGGAGATGATGATGGCGTCGACGTTCTTGCTCAACAGGTCCTCGACGTTGGAAGCGAGCTTGGCGGCGTCGCCGTTGGCGTCCGTCGTGAGGATCTCGATGTTGCCCTTCTTCTTGGCCTGGTTGGCGATGGCCTTGTCCATGCCGCTGAAGTAGGGTCCGCCGAGCGTGAAGTTCGCGACGCCGATCTTGTAAGAGTCCTTCGCGGCGCCGGGGTCGGAGTCGGAACCGCAGGCGGTGACGCCGAACGCGAGCGCGCCGGCCAGGAACAGACTTGCGAGCCGTCTCATGGTGCGTGGCCTCCTTGTGGGTTCAGGTGCGCCGGCGGCTGGCCCGGTGTACGAGGATGACCGCGATGATGATCAGTCCCTTGAGGACCTGCTGCCAGAAGCTCTGCACGTTGTAGAGGTTGAGCAGGTTGTTGATGAGCGCGAGGACGAGCACCCCGCCGAGGGTTGCCGCGGCGGAGCCCTTGCCGCCGGCCAGGCTGGCACCGCCGATCACACAGGCG
The DNA here is from genome assembly GCF_040654855.1 of Asanoa sp. NPDC050611. Taxonomy (NCBI): domain Bacteria; kingdom Bacillati; phylum Actinomycetota; class Actinomycetes; order Micromonosporales; family Micromonosporaceae; genus Asanoa; species Asanoa sp. NPDC050611. The sequence continues at coordinate 40,827 of NZ_JBFAIU010000015.1, read as the reverse complement.
GCGATCGCGTCGAGCTCGAACGCGACACCGACGCTGGGCTGGGCGATGCCGACCCGGCTGGCCAGGATCACGCCGGCCAGGCCGGCACAGAAACCGCTGATCGTGTACGCGAGGAGCACGTGCTTGCGCACGCTGATCCCGGCCAGCCGCACGGTCTCGGCGTTGCCGCCGATCGCGACGATCGACCGGCCGGCCGGCGTGCGGTGCAGGAACACCCCGCCCACGAGGAACACGGCGAGCATGATGACCGTGGTGAGCGGGATCGGGCCGAGCATCGCCGAGCCGAGCCAGAAGAACGACTCGTCCTCGGGCGCGATCGGCACGTCGGAGTAGACGAACGCCAGGCCGCGGATGGTGGTCAGCGCCGCGAGCGTGACGACGAACGGCGCCAGCTCGAACCGGGCCACCAGCGTGCCGTTGACGAGTCCGAAGAGGACACCGCTGGCGATGCCGACGAGCATGGCGACCGGCAGCGGCAGGCCCGACGACAGGCCGGCGGTGAGGATGCCGGCGAACGCGACCACCGAGCCGACGGACAGGTCGATGCCGCCGGTCAGGATCACGACCAGCATGCCGTACGCCAGCAGGCCGGTCGTCACCATCTGCTTGAGCAGGTTGGTCAGGTTGGTCTGGGTGAGGAACGCGTCGGTGGTGAAGGCGGCGACCGCGAGCACCACCACGACGAGCCCGATCGCGGCGTGCGCGAGGGTGAGTGTCTGCCCCGGTGTCGTTCTGGCCTCGGCCGCCTGCTCCGGCTTCGTGAGTGTCATGCCGCCCGCCCGATCGAGTATGCGAGGACCTGGTCTTCGGTGGCGCCTTCGGAGCGCAGCTCACCGGCGATGCGGCCCTCGCGCATCACCAGCACGCGGTCGGTCGCGCCGAGCACCTCGGTGAGGTCCGACGAGATGAGCAGCACGGCCACGCCGGCCCGCGCGAGGTCGTCGACCATCCGGTAGATGGCGACCCGGGTGGCCATGTCGACGCCGCGGGTCGGCTCGTCGAGGATCAGCACTCGCGGCTGTTTCAGGAGCCATTTCGCGAGTACGGCCTTCTGCTGGTTGCCGCCGCTGAGCCGGACGACCGGCATCGTCGCGCAGTGCGCGGGGCGGATGTCCAGGCCGTCGACCATCCCCTGCACCGCGCGGCGCTGCTTTGTGCGGTCGACGAGGCCGCCGCGCGTCGACGCGTACAACGTGGTCAGTGTGATGTTCTCGCGGACCGTCAGGTCCGGGACGATGCCGCTGCCCTTCCGGTCCTCGGTGACGAGGGCGAGGCCCGCGGCGATCGCGTCCTGCGGGGTTCGGAAGGTGTGCGGTGTGCCGCCGATCTCGATGCGGCCGCCGGTGGGGCGGGTGGCGCCGAAGAGGCAGTGCGCGAGCTCGGTGCGGCCGGAACCGACGAGGCCGAAGAGGCCGACGATCTCGCCTTTGTGGACGGTGAGGTCGACGTCGCGGAACTCGCCACCTCTCGTAAGGCTTTTCGCCTTTAGCGCCGGCTCGGCCGCGGGGCTGTCCCGGCGGTCCGGATAGATCTGTTCCAGGCGGCGGCCGGCCATCAGGCGGATCAGCTCGTCCTCGTCCGTCTGGTCGGGCGTCGTGGTGGCGATGACCGCGCCGTCCTTCATCACAACGATTTGCGTGGCGAGATCGAGGACCTCCACCAGGCGATGCGAGATGTAGATGACCAGGGTGTTCTGCTGTTGCAGGCGCCGGACAAGGGCGAACAGGGCGGCCAGGTCGCTGCCGGCGAGGACGGCGCTCGGCTCGTCGAGGACCAGGATGCGGGGTTTCGCGACGAGGGCCTTGGCGATCTCGACCATCTGCTGCTTCGCGACGGAGAGGCGACCGGCTCGTTGGCGCGGGTCGATGGTGGTGAAGCCGATCTCGTCGAGCAGGGTCCTGCTCTGCTCGTGGGCCGCGCGCCAGTCGATCAGGCCGTGCTTGCGCGGGAATCGGCCCAGGAGCAGGTTCTCCGTGACGGTCAGCTCGGGTGCCAGGGTGAGCTCCTGGTAAACCGTGCGGATGCCGTGCTCGTGCGCGTCGTGGGGGCTGCCCGCGGCGGTGGGCGAGCCGTCGATGAGCAGCTCACCGGCGCTCATCGTCTCGGCGCCCGCGAGGATCTTGATCAGGGTGGACTTGCCGGCCCCGTTGGCGCCGACGACACCGATCACCTCACCGCGGTCGCCCGTCAGGTCGACGCCGTGCAGGACCTCGACGCCGGCGTACGCCTTGCGGACGTTTCTCAGCTCGAGCAACGTCATGCGAAGGCGTCCATCACGATGATGGTCTTCTCGCTCGTCAGGTCCGCGACGGTGTCGTGGATGCCCTCCCGGTAGCCGCCCGTGTCCTTCGTGCCGCCGAACGGGAGATTCTCGGCGCGCAGGGCGGTCGACCCGTTCACGATGACGCCGCCGACGTCGAGCTGGCGGGCCATGGTGAAGGCACGGGAGATGTCGCGGGTCCAGACGGCGGCCTGCAGCCCGTACGGTGACTCGCTCGCCATTCTCGTCGCGTCCGTCGTGTCCGTGAACCTGGCTATCGGCGCGACGGGGCCGAAAATCTCCTCGCTGAAGGCCTTGCTGTGCGTGGGCGCGTCGGTGAGGACCACGGGGTCGACGAAGGCGTTGCGGCGGTTGCCGTTGGTGCGTTCCTTGGCGCCGTCGCTCCGCAGCTGCCGCACCGCCTCCTCGACCTGCGCGGCCGCCTGCTCGGTGATCAGCGGGCCGACGTCGGTGCGTTCGTCGAGCTGGTCGCCGACGGTGAGTTGGTTCGCCTGCGCGAGCAGGGCTTCGACGAACTCGTCGTGTACGGGGTCCTGCACGTACACCCGTTTGACCGCGCAGCAGATCTGGCCGTTGCCGCGGGCCAGCCGACCGAGGACGACCGCCTCGGCGGCCCTCTCCAGGTCGGCGTCGGCACAGACGATGAGGGCGTCGTTGCCGCCCAGCTCCAGGAGGACCTTCTTGAGCGTCGCGCTGGCCCGCCGGGCGATCTCCTTGCCCGCTCGGGTGCTGCCGGTGAGCGAGATCGCGGCGATGCCGTCGGCGTCGGCCAGGGCCTGGGAGATCTCGGGGCCGCCGTTGACGAGCTGGTGCGCATGTCGCGGCGCGCCTCTGCTTTCGATGATCTCCGCGATGCGGTGCAGGGCCAGTGGGCACTTCTGCGGCGGGTGGACGATGACCGCGTTGCCGGCGGCCAGGGCGGCGCCGGCCTTGTGGGCGTAGAGCTCGACCGGGTAGTTGAACGGGACCAGCGCGGCGACGACGCCGAGGGGCTCGCGGATGGTCACGGCCAGGTGCTTTTCGAGACCGGGTACGGCGTCCAGCGGGATCTGCCGGCCGAAGACGCGGGTCGCCTCGGCGGCGAGCCCGTGGAAGATCCGGATCGCGGCGGCCACCTCGCCGCGGGTCTGCGTGATCGGCTTGCCGTTCTCCTGCGCGAGCAGGTAGGCGAGCTGCTCCTGCTCGGCGGCGATGCCCTCGGCGATGGCGTGGAGCAGCCGCGCGCGCTCGTGGGCCGGCAGTGCACGCATGGCGCGCTGGCCCTGCTGCGCGTTGTCGATGGCGCGTTGTAGCTGTTCGGACGTGGTCACCGGGACCTCGCCGAGCCTTTCGCCCGTCCCCGGATTGTGGACGGCAATGACCGCGTCGGCCGCTAACATCCGATCACTCCAAACCGGCGATGCCGTCCGCTTTGCCCGGCACCACGCACTCGACCTGCACTGATATAAACATCCAGGGCTGTAAGAGTTTCGATGTCGTGACGGAATGGTCACAGACTCCGTGGATCACCGTCAATACTCATCCCATGATTGTCGCGCCGTCCACTTTGTCCGTCACGATGCACGCATCGATGTCCTACGCTGCGTGACGTGACTGATCCATCGGCGTTGACCAATTTGATCTCGGATGCGACGGCCGCGCTCTCGGCGGCGGTGCCGCGCGATGCGGTCGTCGGCGAGGGCGTCGCCGCGGACGGCTTGATCGCGGTGCGCGTAGCGTTGCCGGGCCGGGTGGTCGGCATGGACCTGGATCCGGCGGCGTTGCGCCTGCCCCTCCCCGAGCTGGTGGCGTCGTTGACCGACCTGCGGGCCGAGGTGGCCGAGGCCGGTGAGGTCACCCTGGGCGGACCGGCGCT
>NZ_JBFAIU010000015.1:0-36681 GCF_040654855.1 Asanoa sp. NPDC050611 | reverse complement strand
GGTCCTGGTTGGCGCGGATCCGCCGGCACACCTCGAAGCCGTCCATGCCGGGCAGCATGAGACCGCGGCGGTCAACGACGCGCTTGCGGCACTGCAGGCGTCGGCCGGGTGCCCGTCGGGCGGCGCCGACCTGGACGCCCTGGGCGGCCGGCTGCGCGACATCCAGCAGCAGACCACCCGACAGTTCTCGGCGTTCACGGATTCGCTGCTGGACGCGCAGGCGGCGCTGGCCCGGCGGGCGGGCGAGCCGCGATGAGCAGCCCCGGGTTCCACGTCGACCCGGCGGCGCTGGGCGGCTCGGGCTCGTCCCTGTCCGAGGTGGCTGGCACCTTTCTGTCCGCGCTGCGGTCGTTCCAGTCGGAGCTGGCGGGTTTCGGCTCACCGTGGGGCGCCGACGAGATCGGTTCGCTGATCGGCGCGGCCCACGAGGAGGTCGCGACATGGGCGTTCGAATGCTTCGAAACGGCGGCGTCGGAACTGTCATCGGCGGGCGTCGACCTGGCCGACATGGCCACGGCGTACCGGGAGGTGGAAGCCCGCGTCCGCGACGCCTTCTCGTCCTTCGGTGGTGAGTGCTGGCGCTGGACCTGCCCGGGGAGTTGCGGTCACTGCTGGATTTGCTGGGCTACACCTGGCCGGAGGCGGACGAGGACAAGCTGTTCGAGATGGGCCAGGTGTGGTTGCGTTTCGCGACGACCCTGGAGGGCCTGACGGCGTCGGCTGACGCGAGCGCGGCCCCGGTCTCGTCGGCCAACGCGGGCGCGGACATCACGGCGTTCGAGCAGTGGTGGCGCAAGGAAGACAGCCCACTGGCCACAATGCACGACGGCATCCCAGCCGCGATCCTGACCGGAACGGGCCTGATCATCTGCGGCACGATCGTGCTGGCGCTGAAGGTAGCGGTGATCGTGCAACTCACGATCCTGGCCGTTCAGGTAGCGCAGGCGGTGGCCACGTCAGCGGTCACCTTCGGGGCGTCACTGGCCGAGATCCCCATCTTCCAGGCAATCACCCGCACGATCATCGGCAACCTCATCGACGAGGTCATCGCCACCCTCCTCGAAGCCTGACCGATGGCCAAGAAAAAAGCCGGCGGCAAACTCATGCGGGCGGCGCTGGTCTACCTCAAGAAGGCGAACAGCCGCCGTCACCGACCCGGCAGGCTGAGCGCGTGGTCTCGGGAACACGTCTTCACCGGCCACATCAGGCCGGGCGCACCGAAAGGCTCCGGATGGCACTACCGGCCCGGCGGACGCGACTGGCCGGACCGCCGGATCGACCCTGCTTCCGTGCAGTCGAACCCGGTGACCGGCGTCTACTCAGCGCGGGCGCAGTACTTCGATCCGTCAGTCCCGCCCAGCGGCGCGTGGCGCGGCAAGCACGGCAACCATGGACGCAGCAGCTTCTTCCCCGACCACTGGACCCCGAGCGAGGTAGACAATGCGATCACCACGGCGTTCCACCGGTCGAACCCTGTGCCAGGGTTCCCCAACATGTGGCGCGGCACGTATAGGGGCATGACGATTGAGGGCTACTATGACAACGGCGATGTTGGCCACGGCTGGCCGGTGATGTAGTGCTGAGGAACGTCAGATGAGTCTCATCAGCTTCTCGCTGGACCAGCACAACCTTCCGGTGTTCCAGGTAGAAGACCCCGAGTACCGCTCGCTGGGCGCCTGGCTGATCCTCGACATCTCCGTTTACTACGACGTCTGCCTTGACGCGCTGGCCGACGTCGACGATGTCGGCCATGGCCAGCCCATCGACCAGTGGGACAGCGAGCATTTCGACGTCACCATCAACGCGGCGGGTATCACCTTCGTCAACTACCACGTCGACGAATCGGGCAGCTACAGCCTGGCTGATTTTCGTGACGCACTCGAGAATTATTGGCGGTTCCTGGTGTCACGCCCCGAGACGCCCGGGATCGTCCGCCAATACTGGCCGGACCTGCCCCTCTGGCAGGCCGACCTCCTGCAATGGGAACAACGCAACGGGCGGCCACACCCCTATCGCGGACGCCTCTTCTAGGCGTTTCGGTCAATCGCGCAGCGGGCCACGGTCGATGTCCCCGGGTCCTTGCGCTGGCCACCGTTCTGCCTATGGTGTGCCGATGGAGATGCGGTTCGACGGGGAGATCTGGTTCTGGAGAGGGCCGGCTCCGTGGTACTTCGTTACCGTGCCTGAGGCGCACTGTTTGGAGATTGCCGCTAACGCCGATCTGGTCAGTTACGGCTGGGGGATGATTCCCGTCGCCGCGCGGGTGGGGGTCACCGAGTACACCACCTCGCTCTGGCCCAAGGATGGGCGTTACATCGTGCCCATCAAGACCGCTGTGCGGAAGGCTGAGCGGATCGATGTCGGTGACACCGTGACGGTCCGGTTGACGTTGGACGTCTGAGCCGGACCGTCACCGACCCGCGGCAGGCACTAGCTGGGCGTGTAGCTCAGGAGCACCGCGCGGTTGTCGAACGTGCGCGTGCCCTCCAGGTGCAGCGTCGTCCGGTCGATCGGGAGCAGCGGCTTCCCGCCGCCCAGGACCACCGGGTGGACGATCACCTGGATCTCGTCCAGGAGGCCCATTTCCGCGAGTACCGCGGCCATCGCCGAGCCGCCGTTCAACAGCAGGTCCTTGCCCGAGCGTGACTTCAGTTCCGCGACCGACTCCGCCACGTTTGAGTTGATCACTGTGGTGTCCCAGTCGAGCGGGCCGCGCAGCGTACGCGAGAAGACGATCTTTGGTGTTGATCGCCAGATCGGGGCGAACGACTCGTCGTGGGGGTGGCCCGAATCCGCGGTCGGCCAGTAACTGGACATCATGTCCCAGACCACCCGGCCATAGAGAAAAGTGTCGACGCGGTCGTGCACCTCGTCGGCGTACGCGGACAGCTCCGGGCCCATCTCCGTCCAGTCGAACTCGCCCTTCGGGCCGTCGATGAAGCCGTCGACCGACGTGTGCACCCAGTAAATGATCTTCCTCATCGCCGCACGCTCCTCAGATCTCTTCGTTGTGCCTTCACCAACGAGGTCGGAGCGGGCGGCGTCGCTTCGACACCGACGCGTCAGAGAAATTCGACCTCGGCGCCCACCGCGACCGGACCCGGGGCCGAGGGCACCAGGTTGAGGCCGAACATGAGGCCCTGGTCGATGTTGCGATGCTGACCGAGCGCCCGCAGCGGCTGCTTGCCCTTCTCGGCCGTCTCCTGGTCGATCGTGGTGACCACGCACCGGTCGCACAGGCCGGTCGCCTCGAAGATCACCTCGCCCACCCGCAGCCGGCCGCCGACCCATGCGTCCTCGGCCCACGGGAGCGCGCCCTCGACCACCAGGTTCGGCCGGAAGCGGGTGATCGGCACCGGTTCGTCGCCCGTCTCCAGCAACCAGTCGTTGAGCGCGGTCAGCGAGGCCGCATTGGCGAGCAGCAGGGGGTACCCGTCGGCGAAAGTGGTCGCCGACACCGACGAGCTGGCGCCCGCGACGTGGGCCGTCGGGTCGTGCAGGAACACCAGGCGCACCGGGCTGCCGAGGAAATCGCTCAGCCAGGCGTCCGCCTCCGCACCGGCCGGTCGCGCCGGCACCGGGGCCGTCCGGCTTTTGAAGATCTTCACGCCCAGGTCGTACGCCGGTGACGGTTCCTTGATCGTGATCGTGGTGCGTCCCGGCGCCGACAGGCGCAACGCGCCGGGCTGGACCGCCGCGTCGAGGAAGACGAGCGCGGCGTTGTCCCGCTGGGTCACGCCGACGCCGTCCGGGTCGATGATCATCCAGCGGCGGTCGCCGGCCAGGCCCCACGGCTCGACGCTGGCTTCGTCGTGGGTGACGCGGTGACAACCCTTTACGGGGTACGTGTAGATGGCGCCCAGTCGCATCGCTTCAGGGTGCCATCGACGGCGTCACCAGGCGAGGCCGATTCCGTCGCCGACGTACCAGTGCTTGGCCGGCGTCTCGCGGTAGGCGAGGAACCGGCGGCCCGTGCGTTCGGCGTGCTCGGCCAGCACGTTGGTCATCGTGACGTTGTCGGTCAACAGCAGGCCACCGGGGGCCAGCTTGGGCTCTACGGCCTGGAACTCGCGCCGCTCGTGTGCGGTCGAGTGGTTGCTGTCGTGCAGGAACATGTCGACCTTGCGGTCCAGCGCGCCGATCGAGGCGATCGAGTCGCCGATGACCAGGTCGACGACCTCGCTCCAGGGCGCCGAGCGGGCCAGGTAGCCGGCCTCGGGGTTAATGTCGAGCGAGGTGACCGTGCCCGGCGAGCCCTCGGCCGTGTTGCGCAACAGGGCGGCCGCGATCACGCAGGTGCCGAGGCCCTTGTCGACGCCGGTCTCGACCACGTGCATGGGGCGCTTGGCGCGCACGATCGCGTACCAACCGATGCGCCTGGCATACCTGACCTGCTTGTCCGCGAGCCCGCGGCGCGCGGACGCGGCGGTGGCCGCGGCGATGTGGTCGCGCAGGACGTCGTCGTTGTCGAGCTCGGCGAAGTAACCACGGACCGTGGCGACCGGGACCGCGCAGGTGACGCTGACGAACCAGGCCAGGTGCTCCCGGGACAACCTCGTCAGCTCGTACGTGTAGTTGTGGTGCTCACGCGAGGTGAACAGCCAGCGCACCGACGAACCGATGACGCTGGCGTCGTGACGGGCGACCCGGTGCAGCCTCCGCGGGAAGGCGGCCACGGGCGCGAGTGGTGTGCGGGCGATGGCTCGACGAAGTCTCGTCCGGTTCACGCGGCAGTTGTACCAGATGCTGTTGCCTGGATCACACAGGTACCCGGCAACGCCCCGTTCTTGTTTCTGAATGGTTCTATGCAATACGCTGCTGGAGTGAATGAAGGCGTTCGGGTGGTGGATCTGTTCCGTGGGGTGCGGTTGACGCCGACCCAGCGGCGGATCGCGCACTGCCTCGTGCAGAACGCCTCGTCCGCGGCCTATCTATCGGCGTCCGAGGTCGCCGAGCTGGCCCAGGTCAGCCAGCCGAGCGTGACCCGGCTGGCGCTGGCGCTGGGCTACGACGGCTACCCGGCGCTGCGGCGCAAGCTGCGTGAGCTGGTCAGCCCGCGGCTCGACGTCACCTGGGTCAAGCCCGACGACGACAACTCGCTTCAGCTCGCGGTGCGGGCCGAGGCCGACAACCTGCACGACCTGGCCGGCCGGTTGGGCGACCCGTCGCGGCTGTCGCAGGCCGGCGCCCTGCTGGCGGCGAGCCGGCCGCTGCCGGTGCTGGGGCTACGGTCGGCGGCGCCACTCGCCGCCTATTTCGGCTATTTCGCCGCCAAGGTGCACCCCGACGTCCGGTTGCTCGACACCGGCGGCAGCATGCTCGCCGACCGCGTCGACCAGGCCCGCACGGCCGGCGCGACGGCGTTGCTGGCGTTCGTGCTGCCCCGCTACCCACGGGAGGCGGTCGACGCGCTGGCCGCCGCCCGGGCCGACGGCCTGTCGGTCGTGCTGATCACCGACTCCGCGGTCGGCCCCGCCGCCGACCATGCCGACGTGGTGCTGACCGCCGCCGTCGGCGCCCAACTCGTCTTCGACCTGCACGCCGCCCCGATGGCGCTGGCCATGGTGCTCCTACAGGCGCTCTGCGACGCCACACCGGCGGAGTCGCAGAGCCGGCTCGAAGAGTTCGAACGTTCCGCGACACGACGTCAGTTGTTCGTCAGCTAGGAGGCCGTCCCGTGCGCGCACCGCGTGGTAGCAGCATCACCGCCCTCGGGTGGCCGCAAGAGGCCGCCAAGCGGATGCTGATCAACAACCTCGATCCGGAGGTGGCCGAGCGGCCGGACGACCTGGTCGTCTACGGTGGCACCGGCAAGGCGGCGCGCGACTGGCCGTCGTTCCACGCACTCGTGCGTACGCTCGACACCCTCCGCGACGACGAGACCATGCTCGTGCAGTCCGGGCGCCCGGTCGGCGTCTTCCGCACCCACGAGTGGGCGCCGCGGGTGCTGCTGGCCAACTCCAACCTGGTCGGCGACTGGGCGACCTGGCCCGAGTTCCGGCGGCTGGAAAAGCTGGGCCTGACCATGTACGGGCAGATGACCGCGGGCTCGTGGATCTACATCGGCACGCAGGGGATCCTGCAGGGCACCTACGAGACGTTCGCGGCCGTCGCGGAGAAGCGGTTCGGCGGGTCGCTGGCGGGCACGCTCACCCTGACCGCCGGCTGTGGCGGCATGGGTGGGGCGCAGCCGCTCGCGGTGACCATGAACGACGGCGTCTGTCTGATCGTCGACGTCGACCGGTCGCGGCTCGATCGTCGTGTGGCCACCCGCTACCTCGACGTGGTGGCCGGGTCCCTCGACGAGGCGGTTTCTCTTGCCGTGGCCGCGAAGGCCGAGCGGCGGGCCCTGTCGGTCGGCGTGGTCGGCAACGCCGCGACGGTGTTTCCCGAGCTGCTGCGCCGGGGCGTCGAGATCGACATCGTGACCGACCAGACGAGCGCGCACGACCCGCTCTCCTACGTGCCGGAGGGTGTCGACCCGGCGGACGCGCCCGACTACGCGGCGAAGAAGCCCGAGGAGTTCACCGACCGGGCCCGCGCCTCGATGGCGGCGCACGTGGCCGCGATGGTCGGCTTCCTGGACGCGGGCGCCGAGGTGTTCGACTACGGCAACTCGATCCGCGGCGAGGCCCAGCTCGGCGGGTTCGATCGAGCGTTCGCGTTCCCGGGCTTCGTGCCGGCCTACATCCGGCCGTTGTTCGCCGAGGGCAAGGGCCCCTTCCGCTGGGCGGCGCTGTCGGGCGACCCGGCCGACATCGCCGCGACCGACCGGGCCGTGCTCGACCTGTTCCCCGAGAACGAGTCGCTGGCCCGGTGGATCCGGATGGCCGGCGAGCGCGTGGCGTTCCAGGGCCTACCAGCGCGGATCTGCTGGCTGGGCTACGGCGAGCGCGACAAGGCCGGCGTCCGGTTCAACGAGATGGTGGCGTCCGGTGAGCTGTCGGCCCCGATCGTGATCGGCCGCGACCACCTCGACGCGGGCTCGGTCGCCTCGCCCTACCGCGAGACCGAGGCCATGGCCGACGGCTCCGACGCGATCGCCGACTGGCCGCTGCTCAACGCCCTGGTCAACACCGCGAGCGGCGCGTCCTGGGTGTCGATCCACCACGGCGGCGGCGTCGGCATCGGCCGCTCGATCCACGCGGGGCAGGTCTGCGTCGCCGACGGCACGCCGCTGGCCGGCCAGAAGATCGAGCGGGTCCTCACGAACGACCCCGGCATGGGCGTCATCCGGCACGTCGACGCGGGCTACGAGCGCGCCACCGAGGTGGCCACCGAGCGCGGCGTACGCATCCCGATGGCGGAGTGACCATGTCCAGCGACCTTGACCTGGCACGCACCTTCAAGGAGGTGTGGGCGGAGCTGTCGGGCATCGGCCGGGCACCGGACGGTGGCTACCTGCGCTTCGCCTGGTCACCGGCCGAGGTCGCCCTCCGCGACTGGTTCCGGGCACAGGCCGCGGCCCGTGGCATGCCGGTCATCAACGACGGCAACGGCAACCTCTTCGCGACGTGGTCCGCGGACTCGGCCGGTCCCGGCGGGGTGTTGACCGGCAGTCACTTCGACTCCGTGCCGCACGGCGGCGCCTTCGACGGGCCGCTGGGCATCGTGTCCGCGTTCCTGGCCGTCGACCTGCTGCGCGAGTTGGGCTTCCAGCCCGTCCGGCCGATCACCGTGGCCGCCTTCGCCGAGGAGGAAGGGTCCCGGTTCGGGGTGGCCTGCCTCGGGTCGCGGCTGCTGACCGGGGCCATCGACCCGGCCCGGGCCGCCGCGCTCACCGACCGCGACGGGCTCGCGCTGGGCGACGTGTTCGGCGCCGCGCCGGCCGGGGCCCGGCCCGACCTGGTCGGGGCCTTCGACGCGTACGTCGAGCTCCATGTCGAGCAGGGGCGCGCCCTCACTCAACCCGTCGGCGTGGCCAGCGCGATCTGGCCGCACGGCCGCTGGCGCTTCGACGTCGCGGGCGAGGGCAACCACGCCGGCACCACGCTGATGAGCGACCGGCGCGACCCGATGCTGACCTACGCGTTCACGGTGCTGGCGGCCAACAAGGAGGCCCGGCTCCGCGACGCCCACGCGACCGTCGGGCGGGTCGAGGTCACGCCGAACGCGACCAACGCGATCCCGTCCGCCGTCCGCGGCTGGCTGGATGCCCGGGCCGCCGACGAGGCGACGCTGGCCGGGCTGGTCGAGGCCGTCGCCAAGAAGGCGACCGAGCGGGCCGGGCGCGACGGCACCGCCATCCGGTTCACCGCCGAGTCCACGACGGGCGAGGTGCGGTTCGACGAGGGTCTGGCCGCCCGCCTGGCCACGCTGCTCGGCGACGTCCCGATCCTGCCGACCGGGGCCGGCCACGACGCCGGGGTGCTCTCCGCCCACCTGCCGACGGCGATGCTCTTCGTCCGCAACCCCACCGGTGTCAGCCACGCCCCCGCCGAGTCGGCCACCGACGAGGACTGCGCCGCGGGCGTCCGGGCGCTGGCCCGCGTGCTCCAGGAACTGTCCAGCCGACCACTCGTTGATCATGACGAGGGGGTGGCCGGCCATGAGTGATGGGCTGTGGTTCGCGGACTGGGCCTGGCTCGGTTCCGACGAGGCGCCGACCGACCGGGTGTTGATCGAGGTGGTCGACGCGCGGTTCTCGACGATCACCGTCGGGGTCGCGACGCCGCCGTCCGACGCGATCCGGCTGCCCGGGCTCACGCTGCCCGGGATGGCCAACGCCCACTCGCACGCGTTCCACCGCGCCCTGCGCGGCCGCACCACCGACGACCGGGGCAGCTTCTGGACCTGGCGCGACCGGATGTACGCGCTGGCCGCACGGCTCGACCCCGACCGCTACCTGGCGCTGGCCCGGGCCACCTACGCCGAGATGGCGCTGGCCGGCATCACCACGGTCGGCGAGTTCCACTACCTGCACAACGACGTCGACGGCGAGCCCTACGTCGACCCCAACGTGATGGGCACCGTGCTGATCGAGGCCGCGGCCCAGGCCGGCATCCGGATCACCCTGCTCGACGCGCTCTACCTGACCGCGAGCGTCGACGGCGCACCCCTCGAGGGCGTCCAGCTCCGGTTCGGTGACCAGGACCTCGACGCCTACCTCGAGCGCGTGGAGCGGCTCGACGCCGCCAACGCCGACAACAAGGAAAGCGTCCGGATCGGCGCCGCGCTGCACTCGGTCCGCGCCGTGCCGGCCGAGCTGCTGCCCGAGTTCGCCGAGCGCACCGCCGGGCGGCCGCTGCACTTCCACCTGTCCGAGCAGCGCGCCGAAAACGAGGCCTGCCTCGCCACGCACGGGCGCACCCCGACCGAGCTGCTCTCCGACAGCGGCATCCTCAGCACGCGGTCGACCGCGGTGCACGCCACCCACCTCACCGACCTCGACCGCACCCTGCTCGGCGACACCGGCACCGGCGTCTGCTTCTGCCCCACCACCGAACGCGACCTCGCCGACGGCATCGGCCCGGCCCGCGCGCTGGCCGACGCCGGCAGCCCGCTCTCGCTCGGCAGCGACAGCCAGACGGTGATCGACCTGTTCGAGGAGGCCCGCGCGCTGGAGGCCGGCGAGCGGCTCCGCACCGAGCGGCGCGGCCACTTCGCACCCGGCGAGCTGGTCCGGGCCGCCTCGGTGGCCGGCCACAACGCGCTGGGCTGGGCCGACGTGGGCCGGATCGCGGTCGGCGAGCGGGCCGACCTGGTCACGATCGACACCGCGAGCCCGCGTACGGCCGGCGCCCCGCCGGTCGGTGCGCCGATCGCCGCGAGTGCCGCCGACGTCACGACCGTGGTGGTCGACGGGCGGGTCACCGTCCGCGACGGGCACCATGTGCGGATAGACGTACCAGCGGCACTAGAGGAGGCGGTGCAGAGCCTGTGGTGAGTCTGGTGATCGACAACATCGGCGAGCTGGTGACCAACATCCCGGGCACCGGCGACGGCGGGCTGCTCGGCGTCCGGCGCAAGGCCGCGGTCCTCGTCGAAGAGGGCGATATCGCCTGGATCGGCCCGAGCCGCTACGCACCGGCCGCCGACCGCCGCATCGACGCGCAGGGCGGCGCCGTCCTGCCCGGGTTCGTCGACAGCCACGCCCACCTGGTCTTCGCCGGCGACCGGGCCGCCGAGTTCGCCGCGCGGATGGCCGGCGAGTCCTACACGGGCGGCGGCATCCGCACCACGGTCGCCGCGACCCGGGCCGCCGACGACGAGACGCTCCGCGACAACGTGGCCCGCCTTCGCACGGAGGCGATGCGCCAGGGCACGACGAGCATCGAGATCAAGAGTGGGTACGGGCTGACGGTCGCCGACGAGGCCCGCTCGCTGCGCATCGCCACGGAGTTCAGCCGCGACACCACGTTCCTCGGCGCCCACGTGGTCCCGGCCGAATACACCGAGCGGGCCGACGACTACGTCGGGCTGGTCTGCGGTCCGATGCTGCGAGCCGCGCGGCCGTACGCCCGGTGGATCGACGTGTTCTGCGAGAAGGGCGCGTTCGACGCCGACCACGCGCGGGCGATCCTGACCGTGGGCAAGGACGCGGGCCTGGGCGTCCGTGTGCACGCCAACCAGCTCGGGCCCGGCGAGGGCGTGCAGCTGGCCGTCGAGCTCGGGGCGGCCAGCGCCGACCACTGCACGCACCTGTCCCGTGCCGACATCGACGCGCTGGCGGGTTCGCGTACCGTCGCGACGCTCCTGCCCGGCGCGGAGTTCTCCACCCGGTCGGCCTATCCCGACGCGCGCCGACTACTCGACGCCGGCGCCACGGTCGCGCTGGCCACAGACTGCAACCCCGGATCGTCCTACACGTCCTCGATGCCGTTCTGCGTCGCGCTCGCCGTCCGCGAGATGGGCATGACGCCGGCCGAGGCGGTCTGGGCGGCCACCGCGGGCGGCGCCCGGGCGCTGCTCCGCGAAGACGTGGGCGTGATCCGCCCCGGTGCGCGGGCCGACATCGTGCTGCTCGACGCGCCGTCCTACCTGCACCTGGCCTACCGGCCGGGCGTACCACTGGTCACCAAGGTCCTGCACAACGGAGTGCCGCAATGACGACAGTCACCGTCCTTTCCACCGGCATCACGCCCGCCGACGTCCACGCCGTGGCCCGCGGGGCCGCGCTCGTCGAGCTGCACCCGACCGCCGTCGAGGCGATGGCCGCGTCGCGGGCCCACGTCGACCGCATCGAGGAGTCCGGCCGCCCGGTCTACGGGGTGTCGACCGGGTTCGGGTCGCTGGCCAGCACGTTCGTGGCCAGCGAACGCCGGGCCGAGCTGCAACACGCGCTGATCCGCTCGCACGCGGCCGGCGTCGGCGCCCCGATGCCGCGCGAGGTCGTCCGGGCGATGATGCTGCTGCGCATCCGGTCGCTGGCGATGGGCCGCTCCGGGGTGCGCCCGCTGGTCGCGCAGTCGCTGGTCGACCTGCTCAACGCCGATGTCACCCCGTGGGTGCCGGAGCACGGCTCGCTCGGCGCCTCCGGCGACCTGGCGCCGCTGGCGCACTGCGCGCTGGTGCTGCTCGGCGAGGGCTGGGTGCTCGACAAGTCCGGCACCCGCATCGACGGCGGCGAGGCGCTGCGGCGGGCGGGCCTACGCCCGATCTCGCTGGCCGCCAAGGAGGGCCTGGCGCTGGTCAACGGCACCGACGGCATGCTCGGCATGCTGCTGCTCGCGATCGGCGACGCCGCGCACCTGTTCACGATGGCCGACCTGACCGCGGCGCTGTCGATCGAGGCGATGCTGGGCTCCGACCGCCCGTTCATGCCGGAGCTGCACGCCATCCGCCCGCACCCGGGCCAGGCCACGTCGGCGGCCAACATCCACCGGCTGCTGCAGGGCTCGGGCATCATGGACTCCCACCGCGACGACCTGGCCCACGCGGTCCAGGACGCCTACTCGATGCGCTGCGCGCCGCAGGTGGCGGGCGCCGCCCGCGACACGCTCGAGTTCGCCGTCCAGGTGGCGGGGCGCGAGCTCCGCTCGGTGGTCGACAACCCGGTGGTCCTGCCGGACGGCCGCGTCGAGTCGACGGGCAACTTCCACGGGGCGCCGCTCGGCTTCGCCGCGGACTACCTGGCGATCGCCGCGGCCGAGGTGGGCGCGATCGCGGAACGCCGCGTCGACCGCCTGCTCGACGTCTGCCGCTCCCGCGACCTGCCGCCGTTCCTGTCGCCTGACGCGGGCGTCAACTCGGGGTTGATGATCGCGCAGTACACGGCGGCCGGGATCGTCGCGGAGAACCGGCGCCTCGCGTCGCCGGCATCGGTCGACTCGCTGCCGACGAGCGGCATGCAGGAGGACCACGTCTCGATGGGCTGGGCGGCGACGAAGAAGCTGCGTACGGTCCTCGACAACCTGTCGAGCCTGCTGGCGGTCGAGCTGTTGGCGGCGGTGCGGGGGATCCAGCTGCGGGCGCCGCTTTCGCCGTCGCCGGCGGGTGCGATCGCGACGGCCGCGGTGGCGCGCTTCGCGGGCACGCCGGGCCCGGACGAGTTCCTGGCCCCGACCATCGAGGCGGCGAAGACGCTGGTGAACGGCACGGACCTACGCTCGGCGGTCGAGTCGGAGCTGGGCCCGCTGAGCTGACCCGGGCCAAGACTGCGAGCCGCGGCAGCCCGATCGAAGGGGGCGCGGTCCGGCGCGGTCCGATCATGGGCGCGGTCCGACCATGGCCGCAGTCCGCGCGAGCACGTTGAGCGCCCCGCACCGCCGCGTTCCAGAAGCGGCCGCTCAGCGCTCCCCCGGCGCATACGGCTGCGCGAACAGCAACAACTCCACCGGCCGCGACCCATCCGGCCGCTCCTCCGGATCCCGCAGCCGATCGTCATAGCGGCTCAACACCCCACGAAGATCCGCCACAAGCTCCCGCACCTCGTCGACGGTCCCATGCACGACGGTCCCGGACCCGCCGAACACGTCCTGCCACTCCGCCGGCTCCTCGTGCCGGTTGGTCTGTGCCGACTGGAGCCGTTCCAACCAGTGCCGGATCAGCACATCGGACAGTGCTCGGGCGGCGGCGGTGGACTGTTCGTCGTCCTGTACGTCCGAAAAGGCCAGCGGCACGTCAAGCGCCCGCCATGGGCGGCGGCGGCCCGGGCCCGTGCCGACCTCTTCGACGAAGCCGAACCGGGCCAGGGCGCGCAGGTGGAACGCGCAGTTCGTGGGGGTTTCACCGATCAGCGCGCTCGCTTCGGTCGCGGTCAGCGTCTCGTGCAGGCGCAGCGCTTCCATCAGCGCGATCCGCGTCGGGTGCGCCAACGCGCGCATCGCCGCCGCTCCCTGCAGTCGTCCGCTCACTTTTCGCGAACCTCCCTCTTGTTTCACGTCCAACCTTTCGAGAATATCGTCTCGAAACAATTTTCTCGAAATCAGGAGGCGGGCGGATGGCGGACGGGCGGCAGCGCGACCTGGTGATCAAGGCTCTCTCGGCGCTGGCGCCGGGCGCCGGCTTCATGTTCGGCGAACTGCCCCGGCCCGGCGGGCGACACCTCCGCTGGGTCGAGACGACCAACGGCGGCCCCACCATCCTGCTGACCGCCGGCGCCGGCGACACGGTGCTCGACTGGGGTCCCGTGCTGCCCGCGCTCACCGCCGACTTCCACGTCGTCGCCTACGACCGGGCCGGCCTCGGCGCCAGCGACCCGGCACCGCGGACGAACCTGGCGTCCCAGGTGGAGGACCTCGTCGCCGTGCTCGACCGGCACGGCCCGGCGCTGCTCGTCGGGCACAGCTGGGGTGGGCTGCTGGTCCAGCTCGCCGCCGCCGCCCGCCCCGGCAAGGTCTCCGGGCTCGTGCTCGTCGACCCGACCCACGAGGAGGTCATGGCCGAGGTACCCCTCCGGCTGCGGCTCGGCTCCGAGGTCATGCTCACCTGGATCGTGGCACTCAAGGCCGCCGGCATGTTCGGGAAGCGCCTGACCGCGTTCGGCCAGGACACCGCCGCGAAATGCAGCACCGACCCGGCGATCCAGGCGCTGCTGCTCGACGCCTACCGGGCCTCGTACGCCCGACTCGGTCAGGTCGTCGCCATCCGCACCGAGAACCAGCTCGCCTCGCGGGTCACCGCCGCCCGCCGGGCCCGGGCGGCGATGACCGTGCCGGACGTGCCGATGACGGTGCTGACCGCGACCCGCGGCAAGCTGCCCGCGCTGCAGGTCAGGGCCGCGGCGCTCGCCGACCAGACCGCGGCCGCCTTTCCCCGCGGCCAGCACGTGGTGGTCGACGACGCGGGCCACTACGTCCACCACGATCAGCCGGCCGCGACGGCCGCCGCGATCAAGGCGATCGCAGCTTGATCACGTGTCACGTTGAGTGGTCCCGCACCATCCGTAGCGACCAATGCGCTCCTGAGCCGCAACTCACGCGCGAATGAGCATCCCGGCGGGGGTGATCTTCGGCAGACTGAGCTGATGGTGGAGTCGCAGCAACGTGAGGAGACCGCCAGCCGTCCCCTCCTCCTCAACAGGTACGCCGTGGTGGTCGTGGTCATCGTGGGCTACGCACTGGTCGCCGCGATCGCCCGCCCACTGACCCTGCCGGCGTCGTTCACCGTGCTCGTGCCCGGGCTGGCGCTGGTCGTCTGGGGCACGCGGCGCGTACCGAACCGGACCGTGAAGACCACCAGGTCGACGGTCGCGACCTGGTTCACCCTGCTCGGCCTGTTCTGCGTGTGGGAGCTGGTCGCCTTCGGCTGGGGCAACGACCAGGCCCACCCCACGCTGAGCCTCGCGTTCGACCCGGTGCTGGAGAACTACGCTGCCCGGGTGATCGGCTACGTGATCTGGCTGAGCACCGGAGCCTGGGTGGCGACCCGGTGAGCCCTCGCGACATCCTGATCGTCGGGTTCATCGTCGTCTTCGGGGCGATGCTGGTCCTGGACGTCGTCAGCCGCCGCTTCGGCCGCGGCCCGCAGCCGGTCGCCACCGCGCTGACCGCCGCCATGCGCACCCCGCTCGGCCGCGTCCTCGTGCTCGGCTGGTGGTGCTGGATCGGCTACCACTTCCTGGCCCGCTGAACGGCGGCGGTGCTCCTGCGGGCTGACCCCGTGCACCCGCTTGAACGCCGTGCTGAGCGCGAACGCGCTGCCGTAGCCCACCTGCCGCGCCACCGCCGCCACGGTGGCGTCGGGCTCGCGCAGCAGATCGGCGGCGAGCGCGAGCCGCCAACCGGTCAGGTAGGACATCGGCGGCTCGCCGACAAGATCAGCGAACCGCCGGGCGAGCGCCGCCCGCGACAGCCCACTCCGCGCGGCCAACGACGCGACGGTCCACGGATGCGCCGGATTGTTGTGGAGCATGCGCAGGGCCCGACCGACGACGGGATCGCTCTGCGCCTGGTACCACGCCGGCGCCGCCGCCTCCGGCCGCGAGAACCAGGCCCGCAACACGGCGATCAACAGCAGGTCGAGCAGCCGATCGAGCACGGCGGACTGCCCTTGGTCGTCCCGGGTGATCTCGTCACCGAGCAAACCGACCAGCGGCGTGTCCCACTCGTCGCTCCGCACCACCAACAGCGTCGGCAAGGCCCGCAGAAGCCGGTCCGAGATCTCGCCGTTGACCTGATAGGTGCCGGTGAGCAACACGGACCCGCCGTCGGCGCTGGTGCCCCAGGTCCGCACACCGAGATCCATCTCGTCGTGCAACTCCCGACCGTCCAGGGTGGTGCACCGCTGCCCGGGATGAATCACGATCTGCGGCGCGGTCCCCGGGTCGTCCGCGACGGTGTAGTGGTCCGGCCCGCGCATGACGGCGACATCCCCGGGTCGCAGCGCCACGGGCTCGACCCCGTCGAAGGTCACCCAAGCATCCCCACGCACCACCGACACGATGGACAACGGCGCCTCGTCCCGGATCCGCAACGACCATGGCGGATCAAGCACACACCGCAGCAGAAACGCCTCTCGCGCCCGCGGCCCGTCCAGCAGCCCCGCAAGAGCATCCATCGACCCAGCCTAACGAGATTCAGAATCCGCGTGGCTAGGCGTCAGGTGCCCGCGAGATTCAGAACGGCTCAGCGGCGGGTGCTCAGGAGATTCGGGACCCCGCGGGGGTCAGCGGTGGATACCCACGAGACTCAGAATCCGCGGGGCGCGGCCGTGGGTGACCAACGAGATTCAAGATCTGCAGGCTCGGCTACGCGGTGGGCACGACCGTCGCTCCCGCCAGACACCGCTCCGCTGCCGGGCCCGTCCCCGGTCACCCTCACCCCTTCAGCCCCGCAAGTAGCTCATTGCGCTCTATTTCCCCTTGATGAGTGGCGTGCTCAGCAATCCGACGACGGCCAGAAGGAGCGCCGCGAAGAGAAACTAGTCGCGGTCGCCCGCCGGCAAGGTAGCAGAAGGCGCAGACGTTGAACCAAAGCTGGCGAACAGTCATCGCACACCTCGACGCCGGTCGATCGAAAGGTAGCGCGAGGGTATCGCGGCGCAGCACATTAGCGCGGCAATGTCCGTGCATGACCCGCTGCGGACCTGGCAGCGCAGCGCAGCGGAGCGGTGTCTGGCGGGAGCGACGGTCCGGACCCATGCGGGCCCGAGCCATCCAGCCTTCAAGCCCCTACCGGATGTTCTCCTTGGCGATGACCTTGGCAAGGGCGCGCAACGCCTTCCCCCGGTGGCTGATCGCGTCCTTCTCCTCCGGGCTCAGCTCCGCGTTCGTCCGGTCCTGGCCCTCGCCCACGAAGAGCGGGTCATAGCCGAAGCCGCCCGTCCCCCGCGGCGCACGCAGCAGGTGCCCCGGCTGCCGCCCCTCGACCAGATGCTCGCGACCGCCCGGTGTGACCAGGGCCGCCGCGCAGACGAAGGCCGCGCCCCGGTGTTCGTCGGCGAAGTCGCTGATCTGTGCCAGGAGCAGCTCGTTGTTGGCCGCGTCCTCGCCGTGTTTGCCCGCCCACCGCGCGCTCAACACGCCCGGCATGCCGTTGAGGGCGTCCACCGCGATGCCCGAGTCGTCGGCGATCGTCGGCAGGCCCGTGCGGCTCGCGCCCTCGCGGGCCTTGAGCAGCGCGTTCTCCGCGAACGTCAGGCCCGTCTCCGGAACCTCCGGGTAGGACTCCACGTCCTTCAGGCTCACCAGCTCGATCGCGCCGCCGCCCAGGGCCGTGTCCAGGATCCGCTGGAGCTCCACCAGCTTCTTGGCGTTGTTGGTCGCCAGGAGCATCCGACGGGTCATGCCGCCGCCTCCCTTCGGTCGGCGGAGCAAGACCGCTGCGGACTGAGCCGGCCGCGCTCGCTTCGCTCGCTCATGACGCCAGCGCCTTTCGCTGGGCGTCGGCCAGGGACGCGCAGCCGGCGACCGCCAGGTCGAGCAGCGCGTCGAGCTCACCACGGTTGAAGACCGCGGCCTCGCCCGTGCCCTGCACCTCGACGAAGTCGCCCTCGTCGGTGCAGACCACGTTCATGTCGACGTCGGCCGCGCCGTCCTCGAGGTACATCAGGTCGAGCCGGGGCTCGCCGTCGATCACGCCGACGCTGACCGCTGAGACCGAGCGCGGCACCGCTTCCTCGATCTTGCCCGCCAGGATCTTGCGGCCCGCCATCCAGGTCACCGCGTCGTGCAGCGCCACGTAAGCGCCGGTGATCGCGGCCGTGCGGGTGCCGCCGTCGGCCTGCAGCACGTCGCAGTCGAGGACGACCGAGTTCTCACCCAGTGACTTCAGGTCCACGCAGGCCCGCAGGCTGCGGCCGATCAACCGCGAGATCTCCTGCGTACGCCCGCCGACCCGACCCTTGACGCTCTCCCGGTCGGACCGGGTCGTGGTCGCGCGGGGCAGCATCGCGTACTCCGCGGTGACCCAGCCGAGGCCGCTGCCCTTGCGCCAGCGCGGCACCCCCTCGGTCACGCTCGCCGTGCACAACACCCGGGTGTCGCCGAACTCGACCAGCACCGAGCCTTCGGGGTGCATGCTCCACTGTCGAGTGATCGTCACGGGTCGCAGCTGGTCGGGTCGCCGCCCGTCTGGTCGCGCCATGGGGGCCAGCCTAGGCCGCCTCCACGTCGGCCCGCGCGCGGCCCGCTGTCACCGCGGCCCGGTGGGCGCCGAGGAAGCCGGCCGTCGCCGCGGGCCAGCTGAACTCCTCGGCCCGCGACCTGGCCCGTGATCGGCGGAAACCCTCGTCGACGGCGAGCACAGCGGCCACCGCGGCGGCCAGTTCGGGGCCGTTGCCGGGTGCCGCGGCGCCGGCCGTGCCGATCACCTCCGGCAGCGCGCTCGCCGCGTTGACCACCACGGGCGTCCCGCAGGCCAGCGCCTCCAGCGCCGCGAGCCCGAACGTCTCCACCGGCCCCGGCGCGATCACCACGTCCGCGCTGGCCAGCAGCGCCGCGACGGCGGTCTGGTCGGGCAGGAAGCCGGCGAAGGTGACCGGCAGGCCGGCCGCCCGCTCCTCGAGCGCCGGGCGGCGGGGGCCGTCGCCGAGCACTACGAGCCGGGCCGGCACGCCGGTGCGGACCAGGGCCGCGAGCGCGTCGACGGCCAGTTCGGGCTTCTTCTCCGGTGACAGGCGGGTGCAGGTCACCAGCAACACCTCGCCGGGCGCGCAGTACAGAGCGCGGATCGCGAGGTCGTGCCGCCGCGGGTGGAACGTCGACAGGTCGACGCCGAGCGGCGCGCGGCGGACCGGCACGCCGATCCGGACGAACTCCTCCGCGGCCCAGCCGGTGGTGCAGACGATCGTGTCGTACGCCGTGGCACTGCGCGCGTTGAGCGCGTCCGCGACCCGCCGCCCCGAGGCACCCGGCAGCCCGGAGATCCGCAGCAGCCCGGCCAGGCTCTCGTGGGAGACCATCACGCTGCGCACCCCGGCGTCCCGGGCCCACCGGCCGGTCCAGCGCAGCGTGCTGCGGTCGGAGACCTCGATCCGGTCCGGCGCGAGGCTGTCCAGCAGCCGGGCCAGCGGGCGCCGGCCGACCAGCACCCGGTACCCGCCGGTCAGCGGCACCATCGGGCCGGGCAGCGTGATCACCCGGCCCTGGTCGGTCTCCTCGTCGGCGTACCGCTCCCCCGGCATCACCAGGATGGGATGGTGCCCGTTGGCCAGGTACCCCGTGCCGAGGCTGCGCAGTGCCGTCCGGAGCCCGCCGGACCTGGGCATGATGAAGTTGGCGAGCCGCACGATGCGCAGCCCGGTCGCGCCGGAACTCATGCCGCGACGGCCAGCCGCGGCCGGGTCGCGCGCGCGTTGAGCACTTCCGTGTAGTGGCCGATCAGCTCGTCGCCGATGGCCGCCCAGGTGCGACCGGCGACCGCGTCTCGCGCGGCGAGGCCGTACCGCGCCCGCAGTTCCGGGTCCCCGGCCAGCGCCGCCACGGCGTCCGCGATCGCGGTGCCGTCGCCGGCTGGCACGAGCGTCCCGGTCAGGCCGGGCCGGACCAGGTCGACGGGGCCGCCGGCGGCCGGCGCGACCACCGATACGCCGCTGGCCATCGCCTCCTGCACGCTCTGGCAGAACGTCTCGTGCGGGCCGGCGTGCACGAACACGTCGAGGCTCGCGTAGATCCGGGCGAGCTGGTCACCGGACCGCTGGCCGACGAACGCCGCGCCCGGCAGCGCCTTCTCGGCGTCCTTGCGGCCGGGGCCGTCGCCGACCACGACCAGCCGCACGTCGGGCAGCTTCGCCGCGGCGGCCAGCAGGTCGAGCCGCTTCTCGGCGGCCAGCCGGCCCACGTACCCGATGAGCACCTCGCCGTTGGGCGCGAGCGCCCGTCGCACGGCGGCACTGCGCTTGCTCGGATGGAA
Organism: Asanoa sp. NPDC050611; assembly: GCF_040654855.1. Classification (NCBI taxonomy): domain Bacteria; kingdom Bacillati; phylum Actinomycetota; class Actinomycetes; order Micromonosporales; family Micromonosporaceae; genus Asanoa; species Asanoa sp. NPDC050611. Next base: position 16,948 of record NZ_JBFAIU010000015.1, on the reverse strand, counting down.
CCTGACCGTGTCGACGCCCCGGCCCCACCGGTGCACCCGCCGGATGCCCTGCTCGGCCAGGTCGGTCACCGAGGTCGACGACGGTGCCAGCGTGCGGTCGGCGCCGTTGTGGATCGTGCGGATCCAGTGCCAGGTGATGTCCTCGCCCCAGCCCAGCCGGTAGTTGCGCAGGAACGCCGCGATGTCGGTCTGGTAGACCGCGACGGTCGGCAGGTTGCGCTGGTTGGCCAGCGCCACGCCACGCGCGCCGAGGAAGAACGGACTCGCCAGGTGTACGACGTCCGGGGCGTGGGCGATGAGTGCGTCGGTCAGCCGGGCGCTCGGCATGCCGAACCGGAAGCCCCGGTAGCGGGGCAGGGGGACGCTCGGGATGCGGACCACCGGATAGGACCGGGGCCCGGTCACACCGCGGGCCGACGACGACGGCGCTGGCGCGATCACCATCGGCTGGTGACCACGCGCGACCAGGTGCTCGGCGACGCGGACGACGGAGTTCGCTACGCCGTTGACGTCCGGCGGGAAGGACTCCGTGATGAGCGCGATACGCATGGGCACACCGTGTGCGCCGGTCCGGTGCGGGGGACGAAGGCCGGTTGTCGATCCGGCAAACAGTGCCTGAAGGGTCAGATCTCGTAGCGCGCGCCGGGCCTGACGATCTCCACCGGCCCCGCGTACGTCGCCGAAGCCGCGTCGAACGTGAGCGCCTCGCTGCCCCACGCGGTGACGAGGTGGGTGAGCAGCAGCCGGCCGACGCCGGCCTTCGTGGCCACCTCGCCGGCCTCACCACCGGTCAGGTGGATGTCCGGCGGGTTGTCGGCGCCGTCGAGGTAGCTCGCCTCGCAGAGGAACACGTCCGCGCCGTGCGCCAGGCGCAACAGCGCGTCGCACGGCGCCGTGTCGGACGAGTAGGCGAGCGCCCGGCCCTGGTGCTCGATCCGCACGCCGTAGGTCTCGACCGGATGGTTGACCCGGTCGACGACGACCTGGAACGGCCCGATCGGGAACGAGCCCGGCTGGAGGCCGTAGAAGGTGTAGACGTCGTCGAGCTGGTCGTCCACCTCGTTGTTGTAGCCGGCGGCGATCCGGGCGGGTGCGCCCGCGGGCGCGTACACCGGGATCGGCGGGTAGGCGCCCTCGGGCGCGTAGCGCCGCACGACGATGTAGTCGCATGCGTCGGAAACGTGGTCGCAGTGCAGGTGGGTGATCAGGATCGCGTCGATGCCGTGCAGGCTCGAATAGCGCTGGAGCGCGGAGAGCGAACCGGTGCCGAAATCGACCAGGAGACGAAAGTCGTCCGCTTCGACGAGGTACGCGGAACAGGCCGATTCGGGGCCGGGAAAACTGCCGGCACAGCCGAGAATCGTCAGGCGCATCCGGACGTTCCCGGCATGTGGCTGACAGGCCCGCCGACCTTTCGGAGGCGCAAGATCGTGGTCGACGAGATTGTCACGCTGCGCAGCCTACGCCGTGGTCCGGAGGCTCATGAAAGAACTGATCCAACTTGTCGCGAAGGTGACACCGCAGCGTCGGATACCTACCGGCGATTCCGGATGATCGCCGTTGGAGATCATGCCGTTACGCGTAGTCACATTCTGACGTTGAACCCGTGGCGGGCCCGCCGGGAGGCGGCGGGCCGATTCAGGCACGGGACGGTGACGTGTGTCGAGCCAGGCAGAAACCCCAGAGGCAGACAAAACAGACAGTAGTAAGGCGGAGTCGTCGTCACCCCGGCACGCCAAGGACGCGGCCACCGGTGTGATGGCCGAACCCGTGGGCGGGAACGGCATCGAGGCACTGCCGATCGTGCCACCGGGCGGGACGAACCCCGCACCGAGCCAGACCGGAACCGAGGCGACGGACCGGGCCGGCGTACCGATCATCACCGGGCTCGACACGGTCGCCGGGCCGGCGACGGTGCCGGCGGCCAGCGGCGACGGCGCCCTCAGCGGGGTCGCGACGGGCGAGGACACGATGCACGGGCGGAAGCGGCCGGCCGACGACGGGCCCGCGACCGGCGGCGCGAAGGCCGGCAGCCCGCAGGCCGGCAGCCCGCAGGCCGGCGGCGCGCAGGCCGGCAGCGCGCAGGCCGGCAGCGCGCAGGCCGGCAGCCCGCAGGCCGGCGGGATCGCCGTGGACCAGCAGGAGGACGAGGAGGACGCCGACGCCGGCGGGGCCGTCAGCGTCGAGCGCCTGCCGACCCGGCTGAGCGTCAACAAGGCCCGGCACGCGGCGGCCGCGCAGAGCGGCATCTTCCGGCTCGGCGACCTGCACTCGGACGCCCGCACGATGCCCGACAACAGCCACATGCTCGGCATCTGCGCGTGGGGCACGGCGCTGGCGCTGGCCGGGGTCGGCGTCGGCATCCGCGGGCTGGCCGCGATCATCGGTGGCAGCGCGCCCGCCTGGTACAAGCCGGCACTGATCGGGGTCGGCGTGATCGGGGTGCTGCTGACCGTGGGCGCGTTCGTGACGATCCAGCGGCGCTACCTGCCCTGGCTGCTGCTGGCGTTCGCCACGTTGCCGCTGGCGGTGACGATCGCACTGACGATCATCGCTCTCTGACCGCAACCTGCCGCGGAGGTGGCAGCGGAGCGGTGTCCGGCGGGAGCGACGGCTTGCAGCCCATGCGGACCCGGGCAATGATGTCCGTCTCTGATCGGAGGGCGATGGTGACGGAGACGGCGCGGTCCGCCGACGGCACGACGATCGCGTTCGAGCGGACGGGCTCCGGGCCCGCGTTGGTCTGTGTGGACGCGGCCGGCGCCTACCGCGAGCGCGGCCCGATGCGGCCGGTCGCGGCGGCGCTGGCCGACGACTTCACCGTCTTCACCTACGACCGGCGCGGGCGCGGCGAGAGCGGCGACACCGCGCCCTACACGGTCGAGCGGGAGGTCGACGACCTGGCCGCGGTGATCGCCGCCGCGGGTGGGCGCGCGCACGTGTACGCCTTCTCCTCCGGCGGCCTGGTCGCGCTGCACGCGGCGGCGGCCGGCGTCCCGATCGACCGGATGGCGCTGCTCGAGCCGCCGCTCGGCGAGCCGGTGGCCGGCGAGTCGACGCTGACCCGGGAGATGCGGGCGTTGACCGGGGCCGGCCGGCACGAGGAGGCGGCCGCGCACTTCCTTGCGGCGATCGGCGTGCCGGCGGAGTACGCGACGCCGGACCCGGGCCTGACCGCGGTCGCGCCGACGCTGGTCTACGACTGCGTCCTCGGCGACAGCACGTCAATCGACATGATCGCCCGGGTACGCACGCCCACGCTGGTCATCGACAGCGAGGGCACGACCGGGCCGTTGCCGGGCTGGGCGGTGACGATCGTGTCGGCGCTGCCACACGGTCGTCACCTGAGCCTGCCCGGCAGCTGGCACGGTGTGGGCGACGCCGACCTGCTGCCGGCGTTGCGGGACTACTACGCCCAGAGTTGACCCTCGAGGGCGTCTTCGGCCTCCGCGAGGGTCCCGCCGTAGGCGCCGGTCGACAAGTATTTCCAGCCGCCGTCGGCGACCACGAACGCGACGTCGGCCCGGATGCCGTCCTTGACCGCCTGGTGCGCGACGGCCAGCGCGGCGTGCAGGATCGCGCCGCTGGAGAAGCCGGCGAAGATGCCCTCGACCTCGACGAGCTGGCGGGTCCGCAGCACCGCGTCCCGGGTCCCGACGGAGAACCGCCGCGTCAGGACCGAGGCGTCGTAGAGCTCCGGCACGTAGCCCTCGTCGATGTTGCGCAGGCCGTAGACCACCTCGCCGTAGCGTGGCTCGGCGGCGATGATCTCGATGCCCGGCACCTTCTCGCGCAGGTAGCGGCCCGTGCCCATGAGCGTCCCGGTGGTGCCGAGGCCCGCGACGAAATGCGTGATCGTCGGCAGGTCGCGCAGCAGTTCCGGGCCGGTGGTCTCGTAGTGGGCGCGGGCGTTGTCCGGGTTGCCGTACTGAAAGAGCATCACCCAGTCCGGGTGGTCCGCGGCGATCTGCTTCGCCGTCGCCACGGCCTGGTTGGAGCCACCGGCGGCCGGCGAGAAGATGATCTCAGCGCCGTACATCCGGAGGAGTTGGGTGCGCTCGGTGGAGACGTTCTCCGGCATCACGCAGACCAGCCGGTAGCCCCGCAGCTTGGCCACCATGGCCAGCGAGATGCCGGTGTTGCCGCTGGTCGGCTCGAGGATCGTGTCGCCCGGGCGGAGCCGGCCGGCGCGTTCGGCCTCGCGGACCATGAACAGCGCCGCCCGGTCCTTGATGCTCCCGGTCGGGTTGCGATCTTCGAGCTTCGCCCACAGCCGGACCGGCGGTGCGCCCTCGGGCACCGCCGGCGACAGCCGGGGCAGGCCCACCAGCGGGGTCTCGCCCGCCGCTTCGAGCAGGCTCTCGTACCGCGACATGGCGGTGCCCTCAGCGGGTCGTGGAGCGACCCAGCAGCGCGGCCGCGGCCGCGAAGCCGAACGCGCCGCCGGCCACGGCCGGAAGGATCGTCACGTTGTCGCCGTCGTTGAGCTTGGCGTCGAGCGAGCCGAGGAAGCGGACGTCCTCGTCGTTGACGTAGATGTTGACGAAGCGGTGCAGACCGCCCTGCTCGGTGACGAGCCGGCCGCGCAGGCCGGAGTGGCGCGAGTCCAGGTCGGTGAGCAGCGCGGCGAGCGTGTCGCCGGCGCCCTCGACGGTCTTCGCGCCGCCGGTGTACGTGCGCAGGATGGTGGGGATGCGAACCTCGATAGCCATTTTCATTGCTCCTGTTAAGAACGACGGGTCGGGTGATCGGACGGGCGCGGGGGTCAGCGGCCTGGCGAACACTCGTAGTCGACCGTCGTCGGGCTCTGCCCGAACATGTATGACTGAACGGCGTGCGGATCCACGGTGGGCTCAACGATCTGAACGGGCTCTTCGGTTACGACGCCGTCCACGATGCGGTAGGAGCGGATCTCCTCGGTGGCCGGATCACGGGTCGACACCAGGAGATAGTGCGCGCCCGGCTCGCCGGCGAAGGAGATGTCGGTGCGGGACGGGTAGGCCTCGGTCGCGGTGTGCGAGTGGTAGATGACCACCGGCTCCTCGTCGCGGTCGTCCATCTCGCGCCAGACCCGCAGCTGCTCCATCGAGTCGAACTCGTAGAAGGTCATCGACCGGGCCGCGTTGTCCATGGCGATGTGGCGCACCGGGGTGTCGCTGCCGACCGGGCCCGCGACCACGCCGCACGCCTCGTCGGGATGGTCGCGGCGTGCGTGGGCGATGATCGCGTCGATGATCGACCGGTCGATGCTCAGCACGTTCCCAGCCTACCGTCTGAGCCGTCCGCGCCGGGACGTGGCAGCGGTCACCTGTGTCACTCGGTGAGCGCGGTGAGCAGTGACTCCTGGAGATAGCCCAGGTAGGCGTAGACCGAGAGCTGGAAGACCCGGGACGACGAGGGGTCGCTCAGGACGGCGTCGTCGAGCTCCTCGCCCAGGTCGGTGTCGGAGCTGATGTCGAGCCGGACGCCCATCGCCAGCCTTGCGTCGTTGAGCGCCCGCAGCCAGGCCTCGGCGGCCTCCTGGTCGAGCCGGACCTCACCGCCGGAGGCGGCGGGCAGGGCGGCCAGGATCGCACCGGCCTGGTCGATCTTGCCGGTTTTGAGGTCGCCCTCGGTGAACCGGCGGAACTCGGCCGAGTCCTCGGCGTTGGTGGGGTAGATGTCGGGGAACAGCCGATCGACGACCGGGTCACCGTGATCGAAGCCGTCGGTCAGCAGCCCCACGACCTCGGTCGCGACCTTCCGCAGCACCCGGACCTCGTCGGGTGCGAAGGTCGCGATGCAGTGCTCGCCATAACGCCGGAACATGACTCAGGGTTGCTCGACCGTCGCCCAGAGGCCGTAGCCGTGCAGACACGAAGCGTCGTATTCCATGCGCTCGCGGGCACCGGCGGAGACCGCCGCGCGCCCTTTGTTGTGCACATCGAGCATCAGCGACTGGGCCTTGTCGTGGCTGTAGCCGAACTGCTTCTGGAACACCCACGTCACGTAGGTCATCAGGTTGACCGGGTCATCGTGGACAACCGTGATCCAGGGACGATCGATCGCCGGCACCGTCTCGACGTCCGGCGACTGCACAGGAGTCGTCTGCGGGGCTGCCACACCGCCATCGTACGAGCAATTCGACGCACCGACGACCGCCACATGCGCCTCACTAGCCCTCATCTGTTGTGTGCGCTGGTCAGGCCAACAGGATGCCGTGATCGACCGCCTCGGCCAGCACGCCGGCGAGTGCCCGATGGGTGGCTTCGAGCCGGCGTGAGACCTCACGGAGCAGCTCCAACTCGACGCTGCGGATCGAACGCTGTGCCCACGAGCGGGCCCGGTTGGTGTCGGCGGGCCCGGTGCCGCGCCACTGGCCGTAGCAGCCGCCGGCGAGCCCGACGCCGACCGACGGGAGGATCGTGCGGCCCGGCTCGACCGGGTAGGCGCCCAGCCCGGCCACCGCGCCGCCGCCGGCGACCGTGGCTACCCCGGCGGTGCTGGTGATCAGCAGGACCTTGTCGAGGTCGCGGGCGGCGCGGTCGTCGGCGAGGCCGCGACGTACGCCCGCCGCCACCCGGCGTCGGACACCCTCATCCGGTGGGGCACCGAGCACCTGGGTGGCGGCGGAGGTCAGGAGGCGGTCGACGAGCTCGTCGCACTCGGCGACCGCACGGAGGGACAGGGCGTGCATCTCGCGATCGAGCACCTCAGGCAGGCCGCTGGGACCGGCACCGAAGACGATCTCCTGCACGCAGCGCAGGTGGATGTTGGCGAGCTCGATGGCCAGGCGCTGCCGGACGACGTGCGTCTCGGTGCGCGCGGCCGTCTCTAGTCGCTCGGCCCAGTCGGACTCGTGGACGCCTTCCGCGACCCGGACCGTGCGCATCGCGTTGGGCGGCACGGGCGGGTTGCCGCTGGCCCGGCGCATGCCCTCGGCCGCCGCCCAGTCGATGAGCGCGCGGCGTAGGTAAGCGGTGTCGCCAGCGGCGGGGTCGACGGCGAACCAGGGCGCCTCCGCGAGGGCCGGGATGGCGGTGGCGATGGCGAGGCGCTGGGCCTCGACCGCGCCCGCGGCCGGGTCGTCGTCGCCGAGGCCCGGTGCGATCTCGCCGAGCGCCAGCAGGTCGACGTCGTCGGCGGGCGGGGTGCCCAGGGCGGTGGCCGGCGCGTACCAGGTGCCGTCGGCGCGCGGCGTCACCACGAAGAAGACGTCGGCGCTGGTCTGGGCGATCTCGCCGAGGATGTCGAGCTCGAAGCGGCCGGGCAGCTGGCCCGCGCTCAGCACGTACATCACGGCGCCGCCGCGCTGGACGGCGTCGTGCAGCACCCGGCCGCCGGCGACGCCGAGATTCTCGGTGTCGGGCGCGTCGACCAGGGTGAAATGGCGCAGGAGGGGGTCGGGCAGGCTCAGCTCGACCCGGCGCGGCGGGCGGGCCGCGGCGGGCTCCTCGACCGGCGCGGACGCGGAGCGGAACGGGTGCGCCTTGCGCGCACCGGGCAGGTAGGCGCAGACGTCCTTGCCGTGACCGTGGTTGACCACCAGGTAGCTGGCCGCCGGGACGTCGAGCAGCGGGCCGACGGAGCCGACCAGCGCGGCGATCACGTCACTGTGGCCACTGCCGCGGGCGCCGAGCGCCACGACCGCCAGCGGCTCGTCGGGGATGGGCTCGAGGATCGGGCCACGCGTCGGGCTCGGCGTGCGCCGCTGCTGCGGCAAGGAGATGACCTGCGCTCCGGACAGCCGATCGAGCGTGTTCGACCCCATTAGCCTGCGCCTCCCTGGCGTTCTAGCTGGCGATGCGTGCGGCGATCACCGTCCGCATTCCAGCGGGCACCGGAACGCTATGCGACCCGCCACCTAACATGACAGGCTGCGGACTACTCATGCCATGTTGGCCGGATACTCAACTTCAACCCGTTACGGGGAGTACCCATCGCCATTACTCTCTATATGCTGCGGTGATGGGTCCGTGGAGATTTGTCGGCCGTGCCGCAGAGCTCAACCGTCTCATCTCGACCGCTTCCGCAGGAAGCGGAAGAGGGCTCATATTTAGTGGCAGTGCGGGCATCGGTAAGAGCCGCCTGCTCCGCGAAGGTGTGGCCGCGCTACCCACCGAACGGTTGGCCGTCTGGACGGCGTCCGCCAACGCCGCGACCGCCTCGCTGCCGTTCGGCGGGCTCGCCCAGGTGCTGCCCACCGATCAGCCGCCCGGCCTGACCGCGGCCGGCCTCCTGCGCTGGGCCGTCGAGGCGCTCAACCAGCAGGCCGCCGGCCGGCCGATCGTGCTCGCGATCGACGACGCACACCTGCTCGACGCGTCGTCCTCGGCACTGGTCTACCTCATGGCCCGCGACGAGGGCGCCACCGTGCTCGGCACGCTGCGCAGCGGCGAGCAGTTCCCGCACCCGATCCGGGCATTGTGGACCGACGACTTCGTCGAGCTGGTCGAGCTGGAGCCGATGTCGGTCGACGACGTGGCCCGACTGCTCGTGCAGATGCTCGAGGGCGACGTCGACCACGCCAGCGCCGAGCGGCTGTGGAAGCTGTCCGAGGGCAACGCGCTGCTGCTCCGCGAGCTGGTGCTGGCGGCCAAGCAGGCCGGCGAGTTCACCAAGTCGTTCGGCGTGCACCGGTGGACGGGCCGCCTGGAGCTGGCACCGAGCCTGTTCGACCTGATCGACGCCCGGATCGGGCAGCTGACGCCGGGCGTACGCACGGTCGTCGAGCTGGCCGCCCTGGGCGAGCCGATCGGCATCGACCTGCTGATCAAGGCGACCAACCAGGCCGACGTGGAGCTGGCCGAGGACCGTGGGCTGATCCGGGTCGTGAAGAGCGACCGGCGGTCCAACGCCCGGCTCGCCCACCCGCTCTACGGCGAGGTCGTCCGGCGGCGCTGCCCGGTGGTTCGCCAGCGGCGGCTCGAGGCGCAGCTGGCCGACCTGGTCGAGGCGGCCGGCGCCCGGCGCCGCGACGACCTGCTCCGGGTCGCGGTGTGGCGGCTCGACTCCGGCACCGCGCAGGACCCGATGCAGCTGCTGATGGCCGGCGGGCAGGCGTTCGCCGGCTTCGACGTGCCGCTGGCCACCCGGCTCGCGCGGGCCGCGCTCGACGCGGGCGGCGGGTTCGGCGCGGCCGAACTGCTGTCCACGATGCTGATGTTCAGCGACCAGCCGAACGAGGCGCTGACCGTCCTCGACACCGTCGACGACCAGGCCACCTCCACCGCCCTGCGTGCCCGCTGGCTGGTGGTCCGCGGCCTGGTCAGCTACTGGGGGCTCAGCCGCGAGGCGACCCCCGACGAGCTGGCCGTCGAGGCCAAGGCGCTGCCGGACCCGGCCGACCAGGCGCGGGTCCGCTCGTTCGAGGCGATCATGCGGCTGCACAAGCTGGAGTCGGCCGAGGCGTTGCGGATCGCCCGCTCGATCCTCGACCGCCCGGCCGCGCCGGTCGCCGCCCGCGGCCTGGCGCTCTGCATGATCGCCCACCTCCAGGCCGCGCAGGGGGAGTCGCGGGCCAGCGAGCGGGCCGTGGCCAGCGTCCAGGCCGACGCACCGCTGTGGCGCACCGACATGCCTTATCTCCAGCTCGCGCTCGAGCTGGCCCGGGGCACCCGGCTCGCGATCGCGGGCGACCTGGCCGGCATCGACGCGATCGTCGCCGACGAGTTCGCCGACCTGGCCGACGCGGGTGACTTCCGGCTCGGCTCCGGCTACCTGTCGGTGCTGCGCGCCCAGGCGGCCCGGCTGCGCGGCCAGACCGGCGAGGCGCTGCGCACCAGCGTGCAGGCGTGCGCGGCGCTGGCGACGAGCCGGATCTACGCGGGCCTGGCGCACGCCGAGCGGGCCCAGGCGCACGCGCTGCGCGGCGAGGTCGACGAGGCCCGCGACGCGATGGCCGACTCCGACGAGTCGCAGTCGCCGATCATGTCGATCGTCTACCCGTGGCGCGAGCAGGCCCGGGCCGCCGTGCTCGCCGTCGCCGACGACCTCCCGGGCGCGATCGACGTGCTCCGCGGCCTGGTCTGGCGGCTGCGCGGCGACGGCTTCGCCGGCCACGAGGTGCTCGCGCTGCACGACCTGGTCCGGCTCGGGCGGGCGGCGGAGCCGATCGGCTGGCCCGAGGAGCACGACCCGACGCAGACGGTGGCCCAGCGCCTCGCCGAGCTGGCGCCCAAGCTCGAGGGCGACCTGCCCGGGATCATGTCCGCGCACGCGACCGCGGCGGCCCGCCGGTCCGGGCCCGACCTGCTGATCGCGGCCGACCTGTTCAAGGCCAAGGGCCTCTGGGTGTACGCCGCGGAGGCGGCGGCCGCGGCCGCGGGCCGGTTCCGCGAGTCCCGGGTCGGCGACGCGGCCAACGCCAAGGCGCTGATGAACGACCTGCTGAGCCGGTGCGACATGCTGCGTACGCCGGCGTTGGGATTGTCGCGGCCGGCCTTGACCGACCGGGAGCGGCAGGTCGCCAAGCTGGCCTCGGCCGGCGTGCCCAGCCGGCAGATCGCCGCGGAGCTGTACTTGTCGACCCGCACGGTCGAAAACCACCTGCAACGGGTGTACGCGAAGATCGGCGTGGCCAGCCGGGCGGAGCTGAGCGCCGCGTTGCGGATGCTCCCGGACGCTTAGGCGAGACCGGTGTTGTGGCTGGGCTCGGCGGGCCTGCGCGGGCCCCGTTGACCGGCAGGACAGGCCCTAGTCTGGTGAGATGACCAAGGGCCACCCTGCTCTCCTGACCGACCATTACGAGCTGACCATGGTCAGTGCCGCGCTCAAGGACGGCACGGCCGACCGGCAGTCCGTGTTCGAGGTGTTCGCGCGGCGGCTGCCGCCGGGTCGCCGCTACGGCGTGGTGGCCGGTCCCGGGCGGCTGGTCGAGCTGATCCGCGAGTTCCGGTTCGACGAGGAGGAGATCGCCCACCTCCGATCGCACGACGTGGTCGACGACGAGACCGCGGAGTGGCTGGCCGGCTACCGGTTCACCGGTGACGTCGAGGGCTACGCCGAGGGTGAGCTGTTCTTCCCCGGGTCGCCGATCCTCACCGTCTCCGGGTCGTTCGCGGAGTGCGTACTCCTGGAGACCCTGGTCCTGTCGGTCCTCAACCACGACAGCGCGATCGCGGCGGCGGCCGCGCGGATGGTCACGGCGGCGCGCGGCCGGGGCCTGATCGAGATGGGCTCGCGGCGGGCGCACGAGGAGGCCGCGGTCGCGGCGACCCGGGCGGCCTATCTGGCCGGGTTCTCGTCCACCTCGAACCTCGCCGCCGGGATGCGCTACGGGATCCCGACCGCGGGCACGGCCGCGCACGCGTTCACGCTGCTGCACGACGACGAGGCGGCGGCGTTCGCCGCACAGGTCGCGGCACTCGGCAAGAACACCACGCTGCTCGTCGACACCTACGACATCGCGCAGGGCATCCGGACCGCGATCAAGGTCGCCGGGACGGAGCTGCGGGCGATCCGGATCGACTCGGGCGACCTGTCGGTGCTGGCGGGGCACTCGCGGGAACTGCTGGACTCGCTCGGCGCGACCGAGACGAAGATCATCGTGTCCGGCGACCTCGACGAGTACTCGATCGCGGCGCTCGCGGCCGAGCCCGTCGACATCTACGGCGCGGGCACCTCGGTCGTCACGGGTTCCGGCGCGCCGACCGCGGGCCTGGTCTACAAGCTGGTCGAGGTCGAGGGGCGGCCGGTGGTGAAGCGGTCCGAGCACAAGGCGACGATCGGCGGGCGGAAGACGGCGGTGCGCCGGCACAAGCCGACCGGAACGGCGATCGAGGAGATCGTGGTGTCGCAGGGCACACCGGATTCGCGTACGGGCGATCGGCTGCTGCAACGGCCCTATTTCGTCGGCGGGTCCGCTTCGACCCTGCCGTCGCTGGACGAGTCCCGGGAGCACCTGCGGCAGGGCTTGATCTCGATCCCGTGGGAGGGGCTCAAGCTGTCGGCGGGCGATCCGGCGATCCCCGTCACTGTCGTACCCGCGCGTTAGTGTTCAGACCATGACCCGCGCACTGATCATCGTCGACACGCAGAACGACTTCTGCGAAGGTGGCTCGCTGGCCGTGGCCGGCGGCGCCGGCGTGGCAACGGAGATCTCGCGGGCGATGGCCGGCTCACCCGACCGGTGGGACCACGTGGTCGCGACCAAGGATTTCCACGTCGACCCGGGCGGGCATTTCAGCGACAGCCCCAACTTCGTCACCACCTGGCCGCCGCACACCGTCGTCGGCACGCACGGCTCCGAGTTCCACCCCAACCTGGAGACCGGCCGCATCGAGGCCACCTTCCACAAGGGCCAGCACGCGGCGGCCTACAGCGGTTTCGAGGGCCACACCGAAGACGGCGTCGGCCTCGCCACCTGGCTGCGCGACCACGACGTCGACGCGGTCGACGTGGTCGGCATCGCGACCGACCACTGCGTCCAGGCGACGAGCCTCGACGCGGCCCGCGAGGGCTTCCACACGACCGTGCTACTCGACATGACCGCTGGTGTCCTACCCGACACCACGGCCGCGGCGGTCGAGCGACTACGCGAGGCGGGCGTCACGCTCGTCGGCGAGCCCATCGTGAAGCCCGCGTGAGGTTGACGCCCTACCGGGCGGTCCTCGGTCTGCCCGGGGTCCGCCCGCTGCTCATCGTCGCCATCCTGGCCCGCATCCCGTCGGTGGCCGCCGGCGTGACCTTGACCCTGCACGTGGTGCTGGAGCTCGACCGTGGCTATTTCGCCGCGGGCCTGGTCGGCACGGCCTCGACCATCGGCGCCGCGGTCGGCGCTCCGCTGTTGGGGCGGATGGTCGACCGCCGGGGCCTGCGCCCGGTGCTGGCGGTGTGCACGATCGCCGAGGGCGTGTTCTGGTCGGTGGCGGGTTGGCTGCCCTACCCGGTGCTGCTCGTGCTGGCGCTGGCGGCCGGCGTGCTGATGCTGCCGGTGTTCTCGGTGGTCCGACAGTCGCTGGCCGCGCTGGTGCCACCGGACCAGCGCCGCCCGGCGTACGCCCTGGACTCGATGTCGGTCGAGCTGTCCTTCATGGTCGGCCCGGCGCTGGCGGTGCTGCTGGCCACGACGGTGTCGCCGCACGCGACGATGTGGGCGGTCGGCGTGGGCGTCGTCCTGTCCGGAACGGCGCTGTTCATCTTCAACCCACCGGTCCGCGCGGAGTCCGAGTCGGTCGCCGCGGGCGCCCCGGCCCCGCCCCGTCGTTCCTGGCTGTCGGCGCGCATGGTGGCGATCCTGGCCATCGCGGTGGCGACGACGCTGGTCCTGGGCGGCACGGACGTGACGGTGGTAGCGGTCCTCCGCGAGGCGGGCCAGGTCGGCTGGACGGGCCTGGTGCTGGCGCTGTGGGGGGTCTACTCGCTGATCGGCGGCTTCATCTACGGCTCGCTGTCGCGGGTGCCGTCCCCGCTGGTGCTGCTGTCGGTACTGGCCTTCGGCACGGTCCTGGTAGCACTGGCTGGGGCGCAATGGTTCCTGGTGGCGCTGCTCCTGATCCCGGCGGGGGCGCTGTGCGCACCAACCCTGGCCGCGGCGGCCGACGCGGTCAGCCACCTGGCACCGTCCTCGGTCCGCGGCGAGGCGATGGGGCTACATGGCTCGGCCATCACGGTCGGGTTGGCCCTCGGCGCGCCGTTGGCCGGCTGGGTGATCGACCTGTCGTCGCCGCGGTGGGGGTTCGTGGCTACCGGGGTGGCGGGGTTGCTGGTCGCTTTGGCGGTGCTGCCTATTTATCTGTCGCGTCGCCGGCCGCCGTCGGTGGCTGCGCCGGAGCAGCGGTCGGCTGAGCCTTCGCTGGCTGTGTCGGACTAGGTTGCCGGTGGGCTTGTCGGGTGCCGCCGCCGGCGTAGCGCACGACGAACACGTCTGTGGCCGTGCCCGACTAGGCGAGGGGTGCGCTGGTCGCCTGACGCCGCCGCCGCGCCGGCATATGGCACGACCGGAGCCTTCGCCGGCCGGGCCCGACCAGACGAGGGCCACCTTCACCGCCTGACGCCGCGGCCGCCCCGGCACAGCCCACGACCGAGCCGCCGCCCGCCAGGCCCGACCAGACGACGACCGCGCTCGCCGCCTGCCCGGCGTGGTCGCAGAACAGCGCACGAGCCAGCCGTCGCCGTCGGACAAGACGACCGCGCTGCTTAGGTCGTCGGGCGCCGAGCCCCGAACGCCGTGCTGGTCGGTCACCGGCGGGGCTGCCCGCGATTGCAGGGCAGCAGGGGATCCCGGCCGGGCAACGTGCCGCCGCTCCCTACCGCGGCGGTGGTCTCACACCTTCTTCATCGGAATGAGCACGTCGTTTGGTTCGCGCGCGGTCCGGCCGGCCGAGCCGATACCCACCGGCCAATCTCGCTCGCGAGCGATGGGAGCTTGGCCTTATCTTGCGATCATGGATCTCCTCGCTGACGACGGATGCCGGCTGTGGACCACCGTCGTCGGTGGAGGCGCGCCGTTGGTGCTTTGTCACGGTGGGCCGGGGCTGTGGGACTACTTCGACGGTGTGGCCGAGCTTCTGCGGGACTCCGTGCGGAGTGTTCGGTGGGATCAGCGCGGTTGTGGGCGGTCTGAGCGGCGCGGGCCGTACGCCGTCGAACGGTTCGTTGCCGATCTCGACGCCGTGCGGGCGCAGTGCGGTGTTGAGCGCGTCGATCTGCTTGGTCACTCGTGGGGGGCCATGCTCGCGTTGCGTTACGCGCTGGCGCATCCCGATCGCGTGCGCAGTCTTGTTTACGTTTCCGGCGTCGGCGTCGACCCGGGGCAACCGTGGCGACCGGTCTTCCACGAGAACCTGGAGCGGCGCATCGGTGTGGGCCGTTGGCGGGAGCTCGACGAGCGCGACCGCACCCCTGACGAGGACCGCGAGCACGCGATCCTGCAATGGACCGCCGATTTCGTCGAGACCACCCCCGGAGCGGCGCGGGCGCACGCCGAGCGCCTCGCAACGCCGTGGCTCGGGATCAACTACACGGTTTCGCGGTGCATCAACACCGAGACGTGGCGCTATCTAGAGGAACACGACGTGCTGGCGTTCTGCCGCGCGCTTGACGTGCCGACGCTCATCATCGACGGCGCGCACGACATCCGGCCGCGGTGGGGTGTCGACTCGCTGGAGCAGGCACTGCCCGACGTGCGCCGGGTGACCCTGGCCGACGCCGGGCACGTGCCGTGGGCCGAGGACCCGGACGGCTTCCGCGACGCGGTCGTCGACTTCGTGACCCGCGTGTCCTAACTCGACATCACCGGGTCCCGCTCACGCTCCTCGTCCATCATCGGGCGGCGGGAGACCGAGCGGTACTTCGCCGGTGGCATCCGGAAGCGCGCCACGAACGCCTGCCGCAGCGCCTCCGCCGAGCCGAAGCCGGAGCGCGTGGCCACCTCCGGCATCGGGAGGTCGGTCGAGTCCAGGAGGCGGGCCGCCGCGTCCACCCGGGCGCAGCGGACGAAGCGCGCCGGTGGGTCGCCCAGCTCGCGCAGGAACAGCCGGGTGAGGTGGCGCGGGCTCACGCCGACCGCGTCCGCGACACGGGCCGTCGACAGGTCGGCGGCCAGGTGGGTGAGGACGTAGTCCACCGCGCGGCGGACCACGTCGTTGTCGGGAGCGGGCGGCGCCACGTACACACTCATCTGCGCCTGGTTGCCCGGTCTTTGCAGGTAGGTGACGAGGTCCCGGGCCACCTGGCGGGCCAGGTCCGGGCCGTGGTCCTCCTCGACGAACGCGAGCGTGAGGTCGAGCGCACTGGTCACGCCGGCGGCCGTCGCGACGCGGCCCTCGCGGATGAAGATGGGCGCCGAGTCGACGCGGACGTCGTGGTAGCGGCGCGCAAGCCGCGGTGCGAAGCGCCAGTGGGTGGTCGCGCGGCGGCCGTCGAGCAGCCCGGTCGCGGCGAGGACCGTCGCGCCGGTGCAGACCGACGCGATCCGGCGGCTCTCCCTCGCCAGCCGGCGCACGTGGGCGACCACCAACGCGTTCTCGGCGGCGGCCTCGTGGCCGAACCCGCCCGAGACGATCACCGTGTCGAGTGGGCCGGTCAACCGCTCGAGGGTGAGCTGCGCCTGCACGACCAGGCCGCTGTCGCACCGGATCGGGAGGCCGCCCAGGGTCGCGAGCGACACCCGGTAGCCGGGGTTCAGCTGGCCGATCGCGTTGGCCAGTTCGAACGTCGAGGTGACGCAGGCGATGTCGAGCAGTTCGGCGCCGTCGTACCCGACCATGACGATGTGCCGCGGATCCATATCCCTGACCTTAGGCCGCCGATCCCAGGGATTCAGACCTGTATTTCGCCGGCCGTTCCGAACGGGTGGTCGCCGCTAGCACCGTCAGGGCATGACTTCCATGACGATCGAGGAGAACCCCTCGCTCCTGCGGTGGCTCGCCCACCGCTGGCCCACCTTCGCCGCGATCCCGATCGTCGCGGCTTCGTTGTTCGGTCTGGCCGACGTACGCGGCCTGGCTTTCCTGCTCGTCCTGTCGCCGCTCGGCTATCTGGTGCCGGCATCGCTGCACCGCCCGGGGATCACGTGGCCCGCCGTGCTCATCGGCTCGGCAGTCGTCGCGCCGATGAAGATCTTCGGGTTCAATCCGGCGTACGCGCTGCTGGTGGCTTCCATGGCTTTTGTCGTGATCGGCACCGTGCGTCGCGCTCCCGGGTTCGGCATCCAGGCGATCGCGGCCGTGCTGTTCGCCGTCCTAGCCGTGACCGCGCTCGAGGGTGGATCGCTCGTGCTCGCCGGAGTGCTGATCGCGCTCGGCCTGTTCGCCCACGCCGCGTGGGACGTCTACCACCACCGCGTCAACCGGGTCGTGCCGCGCTCGTTCGCCGAGTGGTGCGCCGTCCTCGACGTCATCATCGGTGTGGGCGCACTCGTGCTGATCTTCTGACGGCAGCGCGCCGGGACCCGTGGTCGCGACTACCACCTGCTCCCGCCCGTCCGCGGCGCTCCTCGGTCAGGTCCGCGGTCGTCGTCTCGATG
>NZ_JBFAIU010000014.1:0-52732 GCF_040654855.1 Asanoa sp. NPDC050611 | reverse complement strand
ATCTTCGTGCGCGCGGCGGCCAGGTAGTCCGGCGTCGGGCTCGGCGTCGGTGACTGGCTGGGTCGGGCCGCGGTCGGCGACGTGCTGTCGTCGTCGGTCAGGCGCCACACGGCGCACGCCTCGACCGCGCCGGCGCCCGTGAGGGCCAGCACGGACGCGGCCAGCACGTTGCGCCGGGACAGCCCGCGCCGGCTCATGCGGCCGGACCCGGGTCGAGGACGGGTGACTGCCGGTTTCGAGGGGTGATCATCAAGGTCCTAATCGCGTCCGCCACGGTTGGCACGGTTAAGACGGACCCGCGATGGCCTGGCGTTGCACGTAGTGAGAAAGATTCGGTGACCGACCCGCCCCGGGGCGAAGCACCGCCGGTGGGGCAAAACCGCAGGTCAGCAGCCAGATCATGACACGGTACGAGCCCGGCGGAGAATCAGATGTGCGCCGAGCAACCCGACTGGTGGTGCATTCCGTCCCTTGGACATGACGTGGTGCGAAGGCCCGGAGCGGTGAACCGGGATGCGGAGGACGAATACCGCGAGTTCGTGGCAAGCCGACTGAGCCCGTTGCGGCGGATGGCCTACCTGCTGTGCCGGGACTGGCACACGGCCGACGATCTGGTTTCCATCACCATCGGCAAGCTCTACCGGAACTGGGGGCGAGTAGGCGACGCGACGAACGTCGACGCGTACGTCCGGAAGGTGTTGACCCACGCCTGGCTCGACGAGCGCCGCCGACCGTGGCGGCGCGAGCACGCCGTGGACGAGCTGCCCGACCGAGCGGAACGGGGGGTCGGGGAGCCGTCGGTGATCGACCGGAGCGAGCTCCTGCAGCTGCTCGGCCAGCTTCCGCCGCGGCGGAAGGCGGTCGTCGTGCTCCGCTACTACTGCGACCTGTCGGTGGCGGAGACCGCCGAGATCCTGGGCATCACGACCGGCTCGGTCAAGAGCCAGGCGGCGCGTGCGCTGGAGACGCTGCGCCTGATGGCGACGGAACCTGTGGGAGGGAAGAAGCGGTGACGTACCGGCAGCTTTTCGACGAGGCGATCGGCGAGGCGCCGCCGTCGTCGGTCGACGTCGATCGGGTGGTGGCGCGCGAGGTCCGGCGGTTTCGGGCACGCCGGACACGTGCGGCCGGGATCGCGGCCGTGGCGGTCCTCGCCGCCACGTTCGGCATCGGCGCGCTGCGGGACGACGCGCGCCCGATGTCCGGTGCCACGACGACCATCGCGGTGACGGACCAGGAACGGCTCACCAAGGCGATGCTCGCCGCCCTCGACCGGGAGGCCCCCAGGTTGGGCTGGGTGACCGGCGCGACCGGGAAGACCGACACGTGGAACGGCCCGGTCACCACGCGGTCGACCTGGCAGGTCAACGAGGTATCGGGGTCGTCGTACGCCGGTTGGTTCGGCTGGGCGGTGGTCGTCCGCGGCGATGTGCGCGCCCGGGTCTCGATCCAGGTCGTCACCCCGAATGCCCGGGCGACCGACAAGGGGGCCTGCGCCAGATCGACGCCGAACTGCACCGTTTCCCAGGGCCCGAACGGCGAACGCGTCCGTGCTGAGACGTCCGAGGCGTACCGGGGCCAGCCCACCGGCGGCGAGTTCGACGTGATGACGGATGTGAACGTCACCGTCTTCCGGCCCGACGGCACGGAGGTGAAGGCGACGGCCAGAACGGCCAAGGGCGAAACCCTGCTGACCCCGGACCAGCTGACCAGGATCGCCCTGGACCCGGCGGTGGCCATCGACTGAGGGGGCCTTCTACCGGTTGGGTTCGGGCCGGCGGGCGAGCGGGGCGAGGGCCAGCCACAGGCACACCGCACCAACGCCCTCGAGGAGGCGGAGCGCGCCGTCGGCCGGCCGGCCCACGACCATCAACGCGATCCCCAGCAGGACCAGCAACGCCTGCCACGCGTTGGCGGTACGCCGCAGCGCGGCCAGGATCATCAGCGCCAGCAGACCCACGAAGAGCAGGATCGGGCCGACCGTGAAGAAGACCAGCTCCACGCCCGGGGCGGCGAAGACCTTGTCGTAGAGGTCGTCCATGGCGGGCTTGTCCACGGCACACAGGCCGACGACCAGGTCGATGACCATCTGCACGACCAGCGTGGCCGCCCCGATCAGCGCGACGACAAGAGCGACCCGCCCCACGAGCGAACGGCCGACGAGGCGGGACAGGGCGTACGCGGCGGCTCCGAAGAGCGCGAAGCCCACGATCCAGAGCGCGTGTGCGACATCCCAACCGGCGTTGGGGCCGGAAGCGCCGCCGAGGCGCATGATCACCCAGCCGCTCAGCCAGACGAGAGGTGCCGCCACCAGGCCGGCGTCGGGCAGTCCGGCGAGCCGCGACGACCCGAGTTCGATCATTCTCGATGTCATAAGTGGACGGTAGGCGGCGCCGACGGCGGTGCACATCGGTGGTGCCCCGGACCGCGCCCGGACACTTTTGCCCGTAGGGCGACCCATGAAGCCGACGTGAAACCGGGGTACGCGAGTCTTTACCCGTGCAGCTGACCACCATCACGAACGTCTCTCTCGACGGGGTGACGCAGGGGCATCGACGGATCGACGACCCCGAGCAGGGCAGCGGATTCGACCGCTTCGGCTGGGGCCCGCCGCTGCTCGACGACGAGGCGTCGGCGTTCATCGGCAACGCTTTCCAGCGCGCCGACGCGTTCCTCCTGGGGCGGCGGACCTACGAGATCTTCGCGGGGTCCTGGGGAGCGGGCATGGATCCCGGCAACCCGGTCGGGGAGGCGTTGAACACGCGCCCCAAATATGTGGTGTCGACATCGCTCGAAGACCCGCGGTGGGCGAACACGACGGTCCTGTCCGGGGACCTGGCGGCCGCGATCGCCGAGTTGCGCGCCGGGCCGGGCGGTGAGCTGCAGGTGTGGGGCAGCGGCACCCTGATCCGCTGGCTGCTCGAGCATCGGTTGGTCGACGAGATCGTCCTGCTCACCTATCCCGTGATCGTCGGGCAGGGCACCCGGCTCTTCCCATCGGCCGGCCCGGACATCGGACTCGCGTTGGTCGACCTGCGGTCCACCCCCAAGGGCATGGCGATCCAGACCTACCGGACGACGGGTCGCCCACAGTACGAGGCGGCCACTGACTCGGAACGGTGACTCTGTGTGTCGCTACGTACACTCGCCGGATTGTCTTGGAAACTCAGCGGGTGGAGTGGTCGAAGGTAAGCAGGCGCAACGTCATCGTCGGTGCGACGGCGGGGGTGGCCGCCCTCGTCGCGGCTGGAGCGGCGGGCGCCGCGCGGGGCAGGGCGAGCGCCGAGCCCGCGGCCGCGCCGGCCAGGGAGCCCGCCGCCACGCCCGCGACCGGGCATCAGGGGCATGGTGGGCAGGTGCGGCACCGGTCGGGTCCGGCGGTCGAGCCCTTCAGCGTCCGCATGCCTCTTCCGCCCGTGCTGCGGCCGGAGTCCACCAAGGGCGACACCGACCGCTACGTCGTGACCGCCCGGAAGGCGCGCGTCGAGATCCTGCCCGGCACGCGCACCGAGGTGCTCACGTACGCCGGGGCGTTCCCCGGGCCGACGTTGCGGGCCCGCGTCGGGCGAAAGGTGATCGTCCGGCACACCAACGACCTCGACATGGGCACGTCGGTGCACGTGCACGGTGGCCGCATGCCGGCGGCCAGCGACGGGTTCCCGACCGACACGCTCGCGCCGGGCCGGAGCCGCGACTACACCTATCCGAACCAGCAGCGCGCCGCAACGCTGTGGTACCACGACCACGCCCACCACATGGAGGCCGAGCACGTGTTCCGCGGGCTCGCCGGCTGCTACCTGATCGAGGATCCGGCCGAGGCCGGCCTGCGCCTGCCCAGCGGTACCCACGACATCCCGATCATGCTGCGGGACGCCCGCTTCGACGACCGGGCCCGGCTGGTCTTCGAGCCGAACGACTTCCAGGAGCGCACCACGATCCTCGCGAACGGCAAGCCCTGGCCGTACTTTCCGGTCGCCGCGCGGCGGTACCGGTTGCGGTTCGTCAACGCCTCGAACCTGCGGACCTTCGCGCTGCGGCTCGGCAGGAACACCGAGGTCGCCCAGATCGCCAGCGACTGCGGTCTGCTCACGGCGCCGGCGGCCGTCCGGTCGTGGCGGCTGACGCCGGGGGAGCGCGTCGAGGTCGTCGTCGACTTCAGCCGGTTCAAGGTCGGCAGCCAGGTCTTCCTCGAGGACGAGGACGCCGGGCCGGTGATGCGCTTCGACGTCAGCCGGGGCGGCAAGGACACGAGCCGCGTGCCGGACCGGCTCAGCACGATCCCGGCGCTGCCGGCCGCCACGGCCAAGCGGAAGTTCGTTCTCAGCTTCGACCGGGCCACCGGCCGGTTCCTCATCAACGGGCGACAGTTCGACCCGAAGCGCGTCGACACCCGGATCAAGCGCGGCACCACCGAGGTGTGGACCGTGACGAACGACAGGTCCGGCTTCGCCGTGCCGCACAACTTCCACCCGCACCTGGTGCAGTTCCGGGTGCTCGACCGCAACGGGCGGCCCCCGGCGCCGGGCGAGGCCGGCTTGAAGGACACGATCGGCGTCGCACCCGGTGAGACCGTCCGACTGCAGGCGACCTTCGGGCCGTACACCGGGCGGTATGTGTATCACTGCCAGATGATCGACCACTCGTCCACCGGCATGATGGCGCAGATGAAGATCGTCGACTGACTCCTCAGTTCAGAACGTCAGCGGCGGTGGCGGGCCGTTCGGGTCGTCACCGGGCCGGATCTCCGCCGTACCGGCCGCGACCGTCACCCGGTAGCCCTGCACCCGCGCCCAATCCAGCACCTGCTGGTCGGGCGGGGTGAGGACGATGTCCGTCTTGCCGTCGTTCATCGCGATCAGTGCCTTCAGCAACCCGAGGTCGGGTGTCCACGTCAGCATGGCTCGATGATGCCGAGCGGGTCCCGTGGACGGGATCGGCCAGGGAGATCGTCCCGCCGTCCCGGCGGCTGACGCCCTGACCGTCAGCCGCCAGGACGGTCGGCGCCGCCAAACGTCTCCCAGTGACCGGCCACCCGGTCGGGGCGGGTCAGGTCTCCAGGTCGGTGGGCACGCCGATCGGCACCCACGCGATGCGTTCGCGCACCTCGTCGGGCGCGTTCCCGAACTCCCGCTCCATGGCGGTCCGCGACTCCTGGAAGTGTTTCCAGCCCTCGTAGTGCACGGGCACGGCGGTTCGGGGCCGCACGGCGTCGAGCAGCTTGACGGCGGCCCGCGCGGTCATGCTGTAACGCAGCGGCCCGGTCACGGGAAACCGGACGCCGCCCAGGTGCACGAGCGCGAGCCCGATCGGCAGGCGGCCGACGATCTCGCGTACGCCCGGATAGAGAACGGTGTCGCCGGACACCCAGAGACGTCCGTGCCGCTGTCCGTCCCAGCCGAGGGCGAAGCCGACCACGTCGCCGACGATGGGACGGCTCAACGGCGGGCCGTGCCGGCACGGCGTGGCGGTGATCTCGACGGTGGGACGCTCACCGTCCCGCAATGTGGTCGACTCCCACGGCGCCAGCCCGCGGGCGTTGCCGCCGAGCCGGCCGGCGCCCGGCCTGGTGGTGATGACGGCGCCCGCCGACGGCAGCAGCTCGCGGCCCGCGTCGTCGAGGTTGTCGCCGTGGTGGTCGTGGGTCAGCAGGACGGCGTCGATGGGACCCAGCGCGTCGGCGGAGAGCGCGGGCCCGACGAGCTTGCGGGAGGAGGTGCCCCAGCCGAACGCGTACGTGCGTCCGGCCGGGTCGAACGTCGGGTCGGTCAGCAACCGCCAGCCCGCGAACTCGATGAGCGCCGTCGGCCCGCCGATGTGGGTGACGCGGACGGTGGTCATGACCGTGCGTGCTCGAGGGCCCAGTCGAGAACCTCGTCGGCGATCCGCTCCCAGCCCTCCTGGGCCGGCAGGAGGTGCGCGTAGCCCTCGTACTCGCGGATCTCGGTGATCGTGTTCGACTTGTAGTGCTTGCGGTTGGACTGCTGGATCGCCGGCGGCATGATGTGGTCCTCGCTGCCGGAGACGAACAGCAGCGGCGCGCGGTCGTCGTTGTGGTAGTCGACCCAGGTCTCCTGCGGGCCGGGCTGGAAGTTGGCGAGCACGCTGCCCCACAGGATGCCGCCGTTGGCGGGGATGTGGTAGCGCTCGTAGAGGGCGCGGGCCTCGTCCTCGGTGAACGTGTTGGTGAACGCGTACCGCCACTGCTCGAACGTCAGACCCACTGCCTTGTGCCGGTTGGCCGGGCTCTTCAGCACCGGGAAGGTCGACTTCACCTGCGAGAGCGGCACGACCCGCACGCCCTCCGTCGGTGCCGAGTTCAGCGCCACGCCGGCCGCGCCGAAGCCGTGGTCGAGCAGGATCTGGGTGAACGCGCCGCCGGCCGAGTGGCCGATGATGATCGGCGGGCTGTCCAGCTCCTTGATCTCTCCCTCGATCTTGGCGATGATCTCCGGCACGGTCACGTCGACGATGATCTGCGGGTTCTCCCGCAGCGCCTCGACCTCGACCTCGAAGCCCGGGTAGCCCGGCGCCAGCACCCGGTAGCCCTTGGCCTCGTAGTGGCGGACCCAGTTCTCCCAGCTGCGCGGGGTGACCCAGAAGCCGTGAACGAGGACGATGGTGTCCGGTTTGGTCATGAAGTGCCTCCTAGCAAGAGCGGACGAGCGCGAGCAGATCCTCGGAGAGCGTCCGCTCCCTGAGCACGATCCCCCCTGAGCTGCGCGTCCATGAGAGCCTTTGGAGCAGCGTGCACTACCGGGCCAGGCCGTGAGTGCACCGTTGTCGGCTCTCCGTGCACACCAGGCGGCTCACATGGGTTTCGTGTTGGATACCGCGGACATTCCGCGTCAAGATCGCATCGACACCGTCTACTCGGCGATGATGCAGGCGTCCGCGCCGTCGTACGTCGTCCACGAGGACGCGGACGGCGAGGTGCACACCCGCATCGAGTTCTGGGAGCTCGGCGACGCCAGCGTCTTCACCGTCCGGTCGACGGGCATCCGGTTGCTGCGCACGCCGAAGCTGGCCAAGGAGGACGCCGCACCGGTGGTCGCCCTCTCCGTCCAGCGGCTCGCCGCGGGCCGACACGAGCAACTGGGCCACCGCCAGGTCGTGCGGCCGGGAGCGCTGATGATGGTCGACCTGTCCGCGCCGTACGACTTCTCCTGGTCGGGCACGGGTGCGGCGGGTTGCCTGCAGATACCCATCGACGACGTCGGCCTGCCGATCGACGTCATCCGCCGGGCCGCCGTCAACCTCCGGGCGAGTCCGTTGTACGGCGCCGTGACCAGCCACGTCGCGCAGCTGGTGCGGGAACCTCGGCGGTTGAGCACACACAGCGCGGCCGACATGTTCGGTCGGGCCAGCACCGAGCTCGCCCGCGCCCTGCTCGCCTCGGCGGCGCCCGCCGAGCCGCACGCACGCGCCGTGCTCGCCGAGACACTTCTCGCCCGGGTGCGCCTCTATGTCCGCCAACACCTGGCCGACCCCGAGCTGAGCCCGGCCGCGATCGCCGCGGCCCACCACATATCGGTGCGGTACCTCTATCGGATCTGCGCCGACGCCGATCTCCGCCTCGAGCAGTGGATCATCAGCGAACGCCTGCGCCGGGCGAGGGAAGAGCTGCTCCGCCCGGAAAGCCAGCAGCTGACGATCGCGAACATCGCCCGCCGGTGGGGTTTCCGGGATCCCAGCCACTTCGCCCGCCGGTTCCACCGGATGTACGGCGTCACCCCGACCGAGCTTCGTCGGGACCGCGCCACCGCATCGAAGTGAACCGTCAGTCGCCGGCCGTGGCGAGTCCGTTCGCGTAGGCGAAGATCACCAGTTGCACCCGGTCGCGGGCGCCGACCTTCGCCAGCAAGCGGCCGACGTGGCTCTTCACGGTCGCCTCGGTCACCACCAGCTGCTCGCCGATCTCTCCGTTGGTCAGCCCGCGGGCGACGAGGACGAGCACCTCGCGTTCGCGTGGGGTCAGCGCGTCGAGCAGCGGGGACGGGCGTCCGGCGACCGCGGGGCGAGCGGCGAACTCCTGGACGAGCCGGCGGGTGACCGTGGGCGAGAGCAACGCGTCGCCCGCGTGGACCACGCGGATGGCCTCCAGAAGCCGGTGGCGCGGCGCGTCCTTGAGCAGGAAACCCGCCGCGCCCGCGCGCAGCGCCCCGTAGACGTACTCGTCGAGATCGAACGTGGTGAGGATCAGGACCCCCGGCGTGTGGTCGCGCCCAGGTGCGGTCAGGCGCGCCGTCGCCGCGACGCCGTCCAGGACCGGCATCCGGATGTCCATGACGACGACGTCCGGTCGCAGTTCGGCTGCCCGCGCCACCGCCTCCGCGCCGTCCTGCGCCTCCCCGACGACCTCGATTCCCTCCTGGGTCTCGAGAAAGAGCCGGAGACCGATGCGGATCAACTCCTGGTCGTCCGCCAGGAGAACGCGGATGCTCACGGGCACGCCGCGATCGGCACGTGCGCGGCGACGCGGAAGCCGCCGTCGGGGCCCGGTCCCGCCGCGAAGTTCCCGCCGAGGAGCCGGACGCGTTCCCGCATGCCGACGAGCCCGTGTCCGCCGGAAGGGTGCTGACCCGACGGCCCCACTCCACGATCGGACACCTCGAGGTCGAGGTGTCCCTGCCGGGCCTTGAGCCGGACGAGCGCGTGGTCCGTCCCGGCATGCCGCAGCACGTTGGTGAGGGCTTCCTCGACGATCCGATAGACCGACAGGGCGACCCCTTCGTCGAGGACCGGCGGTTCGTCGTCGATGTCGAGGCTGACCGAGAGGCCGACGGCGCGGAAGGTGGCCACCAGTTCCGTCAGTTCGGCCACGCCCGGCAGGGGCCGGTGCGGTGCCGCTGAGGCGGGCATCCCGGAGCGGAGCAGGGTCAGCAGCCGGCGCAGTTCCGCGACGCTCTGCTCACCGCTGGACTCGACGCGGCGCAGCACGTCGGCGGCGACGTCGGGTTTCGTGGCAAGGACATCCCGCGCACCGCGTACGCCGACCAGCATCACCGTGACCGAGTGCGCGACGATGTCGTGGAGCTCCCGCGTGATCGCGGCCCGCTCCTCGTGCGCGGCGATCGCCGCCTGCTGCTCACGTTCGGCGCGCGCGGCGGCGGCCCGCTCGCGCAGGTCGGCGTGGTGCCGGCGGCGACCCCGGAGGGCGGCGCCGATCGCCCACACGGCCACCGGCGGGGGCACCGAGGTCACCGAGAGCGCCACGAGCACGATCGTGGCGCCGATCAGTGCCACCACCGAAACTCGCGCCCGACAGCGTTCGGCGACGGTGAACAGCGCGACACAGACCAACGCGCCACCCGGGTGCTCGCCCAGGGCGAAGAGAAAACCGGTGACGGCGAGCATTTCCGCCAGCAACAGCAGCGGATACCGGCGTCGACCGAGCAGCGCCGCGCCGGCGGCAACCGTCAGGAGCACCGTCGTCGGGCGCACCGGGGAACCGTCGTCATAGAGCAGAGACAGTTCGCCCGCGATGCCCACCACGACCGCGAGGACGTCGACGAGCCTCCGCTCGGCACTGGGGCTCAGCCACCGCCCGCCCCCCAGCCGGGCACGCAGCCGAGGGGCGGAGAGCCAGGTCATGGCCGTTATCCTAGATCGCGGCGGCGTTCGGCGAACACGGCCAAGATCGCCAACCCGGCGGCCCAGGCGGCAAGGGCCAGGGCGGAGGCAGGCACGGAATGCGCCGCGCCGTGCACCCCCCGGGTGAGCACCTGCACGCTGCCGAACGGTGTGTAGTCGACCGCCGAGGTGTTGATCATCCCGATCAGCGACGGCGCGACGAAATAGACGACGATGCCGGCCACCAGCGCGGCGATCTGGTTGCGGACCAGACCACCAAGGGCGGCGCCGACCAGCACCGAGAGGAACCCGGCGAGGACGCAGCCACCGGCCAACGGGATCAGTTGTGCCGCCGTGAGGTCGGGGCCCGGATGGTGCGCGGCGAGGATCGGCACCCCCAGGGCGAACGACGCCCCCGTCGTGACCACGGCCAGGCCCAGTCCGACGACCACCGTCGCGACCAGGCGGGCAGCGACCACGGCGCCCGGGTCCCGGCCGGACATGAGCACCGCGGGCGCCGCGGTGTGGTGCCGGTACTCGGCCGTGACGGCGACCAGGCCGAAGAACAGCAGCAGCAGCGGCATCCCGCCGAGCGCCTCCTCCTTCTCGCTGACCTCGTCGAGCGTTCCGGACGCGAGCGAGACGATGACGACGTTGAGGACCGCGAGCGCGACCGAAGCGAGGCCGAACCACAACGCGGTCCGGATCGTGAGGAGCTTGCGCACCTCGCCGACGACCAGGGTCATGACCGCGCTCCCATCAGCTCGAGGAAGACGTCCTCCAGCGAGGTGGACTGCGGCGTCAGCTCGTGCAGATCCACCTCCGCCCGGCGGGCCACCTCGGCGACCGTGGGCGCGTCCAGGCCGTCGATCAGGTGCCGCCCACTGGTCACGTCCGGCGTGAGCTGGCCGCCCGCGCGTACGACCGCCTCCGTGAGCCGCCCGGGATCGTCGGTCCGGACCCAGACCCCGCCGGCCGGAGTCAGGTCCGCGATCGCGCCGGCGTGAACCATACGGCCCTGCCGCACCACGACGATCTCGTCGACGGTGTGCGCCGCCTCGCTGAGCAGGTGGCTGGACACGAGCACCGCCCGGCCCCGCTTGGCGCGTTCACGCAGCAGCGTGCGAAGCCAGCGGATCCCTTCGGGGTCGAGCCCGTTCGCCGGTTCGTCGAGGACCAGCACCTCGGGATCGCCCAGCAGGGCCGCGGCCAGCCCCAGCCGCTGGCGCATGCCGAGCGAGAAGGTCCCGACCCGTCGGCCGGCGACGTCGGTCAGCCCGGAGAGCTCCAGCACCTCCTCGACCCGGGCCCGGGGCAGCCGCGCGAAACCGGCCAGGATCCGCAGGTGTTGGCGGGCGGAGCGGCCCGGATGAGCGCCGCAGGAGTCGATCGCCACGCCGATCGTGCGGGCCTCGGGCGAGCGTTCCTGAAGGGGCTTGCCGGCGAGCAGCACGCGGCCCGAGGTCGGGCGCACGAGGCCGGCCAACATCGCCAGCATCGTGGTCTTGCCGGCGCCGTTGGGTCCGAGGAACCCGGTCACGACGCCGGGCCGGACGTCGAAGGAGACGTCGTCGACCGCGGTCAGCCGGCGGTACCGCTTGGTGAGCCGCTCCGCGGTGAGCACCGCGTGGGGATGGGTTGGTTCTGCCATGTCCACAACGGTCCCGCTCAGGGCCGGTCCCGGTCATCAGTCCACGGACGAGACTTCGTCTCCGACCCAGGTCGGAGACTCGACGACCGTGATCATCTTCATCTCGCCCGGGGCGGGACAAACGTGCGAGCGGGCTTAGCATGAGCAAGTGGATCATCATGATCCATCCCCGCCGATACCCCTCGGTGAGCCCCTCTCGAACGGAGACGTTCATGCGCAGACCACCAAGTCTGGCACTGCTCGGCGTCGCGATTTCCGGCACGCTGATCGCGGCGGCTACCGCCTCGCCCGCGGCGGCCCAACCGACCGGAACCCCGTCCCCTCAGATCGTCGTCGCTGACGGGATGACCCAGCCGGTCTTCTCGTTCGCCGACGCGATCGAGGAGCGGGTCTACGTGCAGACCCCTGTGGACACCGACCACGACGGCAATCTCGACCGGGTCGCGATCGACATCTCCCGCCCCCGGGAGACCGCCACCGAGGGCTTCAAGGTGCCGGTGATCTTCGAGCACAGCCCGTACCGCAAGGACACCTGGGACGATGTGCCGTACCCCAGCGTCCTGGTTGACGATCTGCCGCAGAACGGCCTGTCGAGCCGATCGCGTCTGGCCGCCGGGCCGACCGCGAACGCCGCGGCCAAGGCCAACCTGCCGGGCTCGCTCGACGACTACTACGTCCCGCGCGGCTACGCCGTGGTGCTCGGCCAGAGCGTCGGCACCGCCGACTCGGACGGCTGCCCGACCAGCGGCGACCAGGCGGAGACGCTCGGCACGAAGGCGGTCATCGACTGGCTGAACGGCCGGGCGAAGGCGTACGACGCCGCGGGTGCGCCGGTCGAGGCCACCTGGACCACCGGTGCGGTGGGCATGACCGGCGTCTCCTACAACGGGACGCTGCCCAACCAGGTCGCCACGACCGGGGTCAAGGGGCTCAAGACGATCGTCCCGGTCTCCGCGATCAGCAGCTGGTACGACTACTACCGGGCCAACGGTCTCGTCGTCGCCCCGGGCACGTTCCAGGGCGAGGACCTCGACATCCTGGCCCAGTACACCGCCGGGCAGACCCGGGCCCAGGGCACGTGCGTCGACGAGCTCGCGCAGATCACCGAGCAGCAGGACCGGATCACCGGTGACTACTCCAAGTTCTGGGCCGACCGCGACTACCGCGACGCGAGTGACGTGCGGGCCAGCGTCTTCGTGGTGCACGGCCTGAACGACTGGAACGTCAAGACCGAGAACTTCGCCGGCTGGTGGGACGAGCTCGCCCGGCACGACGTGCCGCGCAAGATCTGGCTGCACCAGGGCGGCCACGGCGGTCCGGGCAGCAGCGCGTCGGTGACCCTGCCGAGCGGTCAGACGTGGACCTACAAGCAGACCGAGAACCGCTGGTTCGACTACTGGCTGTGGAACGTCCGCAACGGCATCATGGACGAGCCGACGGCCGTCGTGCAGCGCGAGAACCGCAACTACACGACGTACGCCAACTGGCCCGACGACGCGGCCAAGGACGTCGCGCTGCGGCTCGCCGCGACCAGCGCAACCGAGACCGGCACGCTGACGACCGGCAAGGCGCCGAAGGGCAAGATCGAGCAGGGCTTCGTCGACGAGGGCCGCACGATCCGCCCGGCCACGCTGGTGGCGGGCCCGGAGACGGCCAGCCCGAACCGGCTCGCCTACCTCACCCCGGCGCTCGGCCAGGACGTCCGGATCTCCGGCCGGCCGGAGATGCGGCTGCGGATGGCCATCGAGAACCGGCCGGACGCGAACCTGACCACGTACCTGGTGGACTACGGCCCGGCCGGCTCGACCGCCGCGCCGACCGTGGTGACCCGGGGCTGGATGGACCCGCAGAACCGCAAGGACGCGTCGAAGACCGAGAAGCTCAAGCAGGGCAAGATGTACGACTTCCGCTGGACGCTCGAGCCCAAGGACTACATCTTCCAGGCCGGGCACCGGATCGGCGTGGTGGTGTTCTCCAGTGACCAGGACTACACCCTGCTCCCGCTCGGCGGCACCGAGCTGCGGGTGGCGCCGAACGACAGCGAACTGCGCCTGCCGGTGGTCGGCGGGCGGGCCGTGCTCGGCTTCTGACAACGCCCACGGGTGCCCGGGTCGTAGCGACCCGGGCACCCGCTCCCGCCACCGTTCGCGCGAGCGGATCTTGCGTTCTAGGGTGTCCCCATGGCTTCCACCCCTTTGCCGGAGCGGGTCGTCGAGCTGTTGCGGCTGCCGAACCCGGCGGTCATGGCGACGGTCGCCGCGGACGGCCGCCCCGTGACCGTGGCCACCTGGTACCTGCTCGAGGACGACGGCCGTGTGCTGCTCGGCCTGGACGCGGAGCGGGCGCGGCTCAAGCATCTGCACGCCGATCCGCGCGTCTCGTTGACCGTGCTGGCCCGCGACGACTGGTACACCCACGTCAGCCTGCAGGGCCGGGTGCTGTCCATCACCGACGACGTCGGCCTGCGGGAGATCGACCGCCTGGCGCGGCACTACACCGGTGACGCGTACGCGAACCGGGAACGCCCCCGGGTCGCCGCTCGGGTCGAGATCGAGCGGTGGCACGTGTGGGGCAAGCTCCGCGAGGGCGGCGCTTAGCGGTTCAGGTAGGCCAGGACCGCGAGGACGCGGCGGTTGTCGTCGTTCGAGATCGGCAGGTCCAGCTTCGTGAAGATGTTGGCGGTGTGCTTGGTGACGGCGCTCTCGCTGACGTGCAGGCGTTGGCTGATGGCCTGGTTGGATCGGCCCTCGGCCATCAGGGCGAGCACCTCGCGCTCCCGGTCGGTGAGCGCGGTGACCGTGCCGCGGGCCGTGCCGCGCACGAGCAGCCGCGAGATGACGTGGGGATCGAGGACCGTGCCGCCCTCGGCCACCCGGCGGACCGCGTCGACGAACTGGCCGCCGTTGGAGACGCGATCCTTCAGCAGGTAGCCGATGGCGCCGGCCTGGTCGGCCAGGAGCTCGCGGGCGTACAGCTGCTCGACGTACTGCGAGAGCAGCAGGATCGGCAGGCCGGGACGCCGGCGTCGGGCGGCCAGCGCGGCCTGCAGTCCCTCGTCGGTGTGCGACGGCGGGAGCCGGATGTCGACCACCGCCACGTCGGGCTCCGCGGTGAGCAGCGCCTGCTGCAGGGCGGGACCGTTGTCGACGGCCGCGACCACGTCGAAGCCGTGCTCGCGCAGCAGCTTCGTCAGACCGTCC
The DNA here is from genome assembly GCF_040654855.1 of Asanoa sp. NPDC050611. Taxonomy (NCBI): domain Bacteria; kingdom Bacillati; phylum Actinomycetota; class Actinomycetes; order Micromonosporales; family Micromonosporaceae; genus Asanoa; species Asanoa sp. NPDC050611. Next base: position 38,311 of record NZ_JBFAIU010000014.1, on the reverse strand, counting down.
CGGAGGAGGAAGAGGTCTTCGGCGATGACAACGCGCACGGGATCTCCATGAGAACGGTGGTGGGACCGCCGGGCGGGCTGTCCACGGCGATGGTGCCGTCGAAGGCGGCGAGCCGGCGGCCGATCCCACGCAGGCCGGTCCCGTCGGCGGGGTCCGCGCCGCCGTCGCCGTCGTCGACGACCTCGATCGACAGCCGGCCGGCGCCGTACCGCAGATCGACGTTGATCTGGTGGGGTCGCGCGTGCTTGGCCGCGTTGGCCAGCACCTCGTTGACGGCGAAGTAGGCGGCGGCCTCCACGGGTGGTGCCAGCCGGGCCGGGATCGCCGCCCGGACCGTCACGTCGACCACCATCTCCAGCGCGAGGGCGCGCACCGCATCGGGCAGGCCCCGGTCGGCGAGCACCGGCGGGTGGATGCCGCGGACGAGGTCGCGCAGCTCCTGCAGGGCCGCCGTCGAGGACTCCCGGGCCTGCACGAGCAGCGCGCGGACCGCCTCCGGATCGCCGTCGAGCTGCCGTTCGGCGGCGTCCAGGCTCATGCCCATGGCGACCAGCCGGGCCTGCGCGCCGTCGTGCAGGTCGCGCTCGATCCGCCGCAGCTCGGCGGCCGAATGGTCGGTCATCTCGGTCCGGATGTCGGTGAGCTGCTCGACGCGCCGGGCCAGCTCCGCCCGCCGGGTCGTCAGCAGCGACCGCGTGAGCCTCGCGTGCTGGCGCAGCCACCACGGCCCGGACCAGACGCCGAGCACGACGAACAACACACCCAGCGGCACGGCGAGCAGGGCGTTGGTCCAGCTGTCGACGTGGATCACCGCGTAGTAGTTGCCGTCGGCGAAGGCGTGGATGGTGGCCCAGAGGAACGGCTGGACGAGCGCGCCGAACAATCCGTAGACGATGAGCGCGAGCGGCCCGGCTGCGAGCACGCCGCCGGTGAAGGGGTCGAGCGTCGCCCAGGCCACCTCGTCCCAGAAGCCGCGGCTGCCGAGGATCTGCCAGCACAGTCGTGCCCGGCCGGCGAAACCGTCCTGATCCGCGACCCATGGCGGCGACGCGGGCAGCGGCTCTCCCGACCAGCTTGCCGCCCGGGCGCGGGCCCGGTTGGCCAGCATCCGCAGCCGGGCCGCAGCCGGGGGAAAGAGGTTCACCCCGACCCCGAGGGGGATCAGCATTCCGGCGGCGCCCACCGCCAGGACCGTTACGGCCGCGACGACGGAGTCGCCGACCAGGCGCGATCCCCGCACGGCGGCCGCGATCCGGGACGGCGCCCGTCCGGCACGGGTGCCGTCAGTCATCGGTGTTCCTCCCTGTCCGGCCCGACACGATCGTCACGAGTGCGGCGAGCACACAGGCGCCCGCGAAGGTCGTCATCGCGGTGACGTCACCGCTCTCCTCGCGCATCAGCAACAGTAGGCCCAGGTTGACGACGGTATGGAAGGTGCCCGCGATGAGCAACCGGTGATCTCGGGCACCCTCCAGCAGGATCGCCAGGATGATCGACATCGCGATGGCGGAGATCAGGAAAGCCGCGGCGTACGTCGGTCCGGCGGCGAAGACCTGGACGTGCCAGAGGCCCCACAGCAAGCCGACGATCGTGCCGGTCGTCACGACCCCGTACCGCGTCCGGAGGTACGGGGTCAGGAAGCCGCGCCAGCCGAGCTCCTCGCCGCAGGCACCCACGAACTGGGCGACGGCGATCAGGACGAACGAGTGCGTGAGGGTTCCAGGACGGGTGTACGTCACGTCCGCGCCGCGCAGCGCGTACACGGCGAGGACGGCGCCGAAGATGCCGGCGCACAGGGCGGCCACCGCGAGCAACCGGGCCAGCACCTGCCGGGACAGCGCCCAGCCCGTCGCCATCGGCGGACGCCATCGGCCGCGCCACGCCAGCAGCACGGCGACCACGCCCAGGGTCGGGGCGAACTGCACCAGCTCGATGATCACGGGATCCACCCCGAGCAGCGGCTGTGCCAGCCCGATCAGGCCCGCGGTCACCATCGTCACCGCGTAGAAGAGCCCGATCACCGCGGCCATCCGGGGTGCCGCCGTCGCACCGGTCGCTGTCGTTGTCACCTCAGTCGCGTTCACGCCTCGACGATGCCGAGCGGAGATCGTCCTCGCGATGAGGTCAGGTACCGAACCCGGCTGTACCTATCTCCACTACCGTGAGGTGATGGCGGTAGTGAAGATCAACGCGATCGAGGTCCCCGAGGGTGCCGGGCCGGAGCTGGAGCGGCGGTTCGCCGCCCGGTTGCACGCGGTGGAGAACCAGCCCGGCTTCCTCGGGTTCGAGCTGCTGCGTCCGGTGTCGGGCGAGAGCCGTTACTTCGTCTACACCAAGTGGGACAGCGAAGAGTCCTTCCAGGCGTGGTCCAACGGCCCGGCGAAGGAGGCGCACGGGGGTGCCCGGGCGAAGCCGGTCGCGTCCGGCTCGAGCCTGCTGGAGTTCGAAGTCGTCCAGAGCGCCTGACGGAGTCAGCTCAACCGTTCGATCACCGCGCGTCGGACCAGGAACTTGCCCGGCTCGCGGACCTGCTCGAAGGCCGCGTTGTTCAGCAGCACGCAGCTGCCCGACGGGCTGGTGACCCGGACCGTCGTGCTGCGGTTGTTGTCCAGGTTGGTGACCCGCAACGTCGTTCCGACCGGGAACGTCCCGCTGGAGGCGGCGGGCGCGGCGTCCTCGTTGAACAGCGTCACGGTCGAGCCCTTGCAGACGACCTCGCCGTCGCTCGCGGCTGGTGCGTCCTCGGCTGGTGCGTCCTCGGCTGGTGCGCCCGCGGCCGGTGCGTCCTCGGCTGGTGCGCCCTCGGCTGGTGCGTCCTCCGCTGGTGCGCTCTCGGCCGGGGCGGCTCGGGTGGGTTCGGCCGGCGCCGGAGTGACCGGGTCGGCGACGACGTTCGCCGTGCAGCCGGCTGCGGCGCGGCGCTGCTGGATGAGGTCGACGACGGCCTGCCGATTGGCGATCCGCGCCTCGGCGAGGGCGTCCGGGTTGGCCCGCTGGTCCGCGATGAAGGTCAGGTTGTTGCGCAGCGCGGTGTCCAGGCCGGCGCAGCTCTCGCCGGCGTTGCTCAGCCCCGTGCCGGCCACCAGCGCGCCCGCGAGCAGGGCCACCGCCGCGCCACCGAGGATCAGTTTCCGTGCCCGGCCGGTCGTCCCGCGTTGCCTGTCCATGAACCGCTCCTTCGCGCGTCGGCTGCCCAGCTGCAGCACCATGACGTACGGCCGAGGGCCGGCACGCGGATTGGTTCACATTCCTAAATGATCCTTAAATCCGCACCGACACGTTCGGAGGCATTTTTCGGGCGATCGCGTCGGCGCCGGCGGCGATGAATTACGGTCCGCCAATGGGGGATCTTCACGACTACCGCACGGTGGCCGGGCCACTGCCCGATCTCAACAGGCAGTGGCGGCTCACCGGCCCAGGACTGTCCGATCTGGAGCGACCCGTCGGCGTGCCGCTGCCGGTGCCCGGCCACGACGAGTTGCTCGTGCGGCACGACGCCGTCGGCGTGTGCTCGTCCGACGTCAAGATCGCGCGACTCGGCCTCGACCATCCGCGGGTCCGTGGGTTCCCGGTCGTACCAGGCCACGAGGTGAGCCTCACCGTGGCCGCGGTCGGTGCGGGGCTGCGCGACGCCTACGCGCCCGGCGACCGCTTCATCGTGCAGGCCAGCATGACCATCGACGGGTGCGCCCGTGCCTACGGGTACGACCTGCCCGGCGGCCTCGCCCAGTACGCCGTTCTCGGCCCGGAGATGTTGCCCTACCTCGTGTCGGTGCGGCCGAGCACGGGCTATGCCGAGGCGGCGCTCGCCGAGCCGTGGGCCTGCGTCGAGGCCGCCTACGCCATCGCTTACCGCACCGCCTGGCGCGCCGGCGGCACCGTGTGGCTGACCGGTGACGGCGCCGGGGTAGAACTCGGCGAGGCGGCCGGCTGGCGCCCGGGGCGGTTGCATCTCGACGTCCAGGACGCGGCTTTCGCGCAACGGGTACGCGACTGGGCGTACGCCGCCGGTGTGGAGGTTGTCGCCGGTGCGCCGGCGGACGCGGTGGACGACGCCGTCGTTCTCGGCCCGGAGCCCGAGCGGGTCGAGCAGGCGTTGGCCGCCCTCGCCCCGAACGGCACGTGCGCCGTCGTCACCACCGCGCCGATGGCCCGACCTGTGCGGGTGGACGTGGGCCGGTTGCACTACGACGGCCTGGCCCTGTTCGGCACGGCCCAGAAGGACCTCGCCGCGCCGTACGCGCCGATCCGCACCGAACTGATGCCCGGCGGACGCCTCTGGGTGCTGGGTGCCGGCGGTCCGATGGGCCGGATGCACCTGCGTCGCGCGCTCCAGCGGGACGGGCGACCGGCCAGCATCGTGGCGACCGACCGCAGCGGGCGGGCTGCGCGCGGCTTCGGCCGGGTCGCGCCGGGCGTGCTCACGTTCATGTCCGAGCGGGAGTGCGGCGACAGCGAGACGCTGGCGAAGGGGCTGAACGACGCGACCGGCGGGCTCGGGTTCGACGACGTCGTGGTGGTGGCGCCGGCCGCGCCGGCCGTCGAGGCGGCGTTCGAGCAGCTGGCCGACGGCGGGGTGATCAACCTGTTCGCCGGACTCCCACGGGGCACGCGCTGCGCGTGGGACCTCACCGCGATCGCGCACCGCGGTGTGCGCGTCGTCGGGACGAGCGGGTCGTCGATCGCCGATCTGCGCCAGGCCCGCGACCGCATCGAGAGCGGCGTGCTGCAGCCGAACCGCTCGGTCGCGGCGATCGCCGGGCTGGACGCGGCGCCGGAAGCGCTGCGGGCGGTCGCCGAGGGACGCTTCGGCGGCAGGGTGGTGGTCTTCCCGAACCTGCGCGGAGCGCTGCCGCTCACGCCGCTGGCCGACCTGGCGGGTGTGCTCCCCGAGGTCGCGGACCGCCTGGAGCGCGGACACTGGACCCACGCGGCCGAGGAGGAACTGCTGCGCGCGCTGACGTGACCGGTCACGCACCGGCAGCGGCCCGGGAGCCGGCGCGGTGCCGACCCGGGGTGGTGCCGACGACCGCGGTGAAGGCGGCGATGAAGCTGCTCGGGTTCGCCCATCCGCAGGCGTGCGCGACGTGCGTCGTGTCGTGGCCCTCGGCGAGGAGCACGAGCGCGTGACAGACGCGTAGCTGGGTGCGCCACTCGTAGAAGGTCATGCCCAGCTCGTCGTGGAAGAGGCGGCTGAGCGTGCGCGCGCCGGCGCCGACCCGCTGCCCGAGCGCGGCCAGCGAGCTGCCGTCCGCCGGGTCGTCGGCCAGGATGCGCGCGACCGACCGCAGCCGGTCGTCCCGCGGCTCGGGCAGGTGCGTGGGCTGCTCGTGCGCCTCGCGGAGCTCGTCGACCAGGACCCGGTGCAGGCGGGCACGGCTCCCGCGGTCGAACTGCCGCCGGCCGGTGAGCGTCAGCAGGACCTCGCGGGCGAGCCCGGATGCGAGGAAGACGGCGGGGCGAGCGGGCGCGCGCCGGGCCAGTGCCGCCGGCAGGAAGACGATGCGCATGTCGGTGTCGCCGTGCGCGCGGTGGTGGTGCGTGGACGCGGCCGGGATCCAGGCGACCCGGTTGGCCGGGACGATCCAGGTGCCGCCCTCGGTGTGGACGGACAGGACGCCGCTGGCCGCGTACACCAGGTGCCCCCGCGGGTGGGTGTGCGCCCGGCTCGTGTCGCCGGAGAGCCACAGGTGCCTTCCGCCGGACGGCCAGATCGTGGATTGGCGGGCTAGGGGCATAACTTGGCATTCTAACGGTGGCCCGCCGGACGCTCGGTGACGAGAGTTCAGGACATGAAGACGACGATGCGAGCGGCGGTCTGCGTACGGGCGGGCGGTCCCGAGGTCCTGGAGATCCGTGAGCTGCCGGTGCCGGCGGTACGGGAGGGCTGGAGCCTGGTCCGGGTAATGGCGGCCGGCCTCAACCGTTCGGAGCTGCGCACCCGTCAAGGTCATTCGCCCGGCGTCACGTTCCCGCGCGTGCTGGGCATCGAATGCGTGGGCGTCGTGGCGGCGTCGACCGACCCCGCGCTGCCGGAGGGCACGACCGTCGCGGCGGTGATGGGGGAGATGGGCCGGGCGTTCGACGGTGGCTATGCCGAGTACGCGCTGCTGCCGAACGCGCTCCTCATGCCCGTGACCACCACGCTGCCGTGGGAGGTGCTGGCGGCGCTGCCGGAGACGTACCTGACCGCGCAGGGCGCCTTGGACGCCCTCGGCGTCCGGCCGGGCGAGTGAGCCGCCGCACCCGGCCAGAGCGCACCGGCGCCGCTGGGCGGTGGCGGCGGCTCGTACGCCTCGGGCAGGTCCTCGGCCTCCGGCTCGGGCAGCTCGGTGCCCACCGCGGGCGGCGGCGGCAGCGGCGGTAGTTCAGCGGCCAGGCTCCCGGGTGGCGCCGACTCGTCGCGCTCTGGCTTCTCGTCCATCGCTGCCTCCCTGCCCGCCGCCGGGCGCACGTGTGCCCGCCCGGCGCGCCGTGCCAATGTCACATCGTGGCACAACCGCACACCCTTCTTGTCGGGAAGGCGGTCTAGCTGCCCGACGTGCCGGTCGGCGTGGCGGCCGATTCGGTCGACGCGCCACCGTCGCGGGTCGCGTTCGGCTGGGCCGGCGGCGTGGTGGCCTCCTCTTCGTTGGCCGGCGGCGCCGTGGTCTCGTCGTCATCAGCCGGCGGCGTGGTCTCTTCGTCCGGTTCGTCCGGCGTCGGCGCACCGGTCGTCGGCGTGCCGGTCGTCGGCCCGCCGGTGGTAGGTCCGCCGGTGGTCGGCCCGCCCGTGGTGGGTCCGCCGGTCGTCGGTCCGCCCGTCGTCGGCCCGCCCGTGTTCGGCGGCTTCGTGGTCTGGCCGGGCTTCGGCTTCGTCGGCGGCTTGCTGGTCGGCGGCGGCGTGGGCCCGACCGGCACGCCCGGGAAGATCCGGGTCGCCGCGTAGAACCGCGTGTACCAGACCGAGGAGATCTTGACGACGTCGCCGGTGGTCGGGGCGTGCACCATCTTGCCGTTGCCGATGTACATGCCGACGTGGTGGACGGTCTGCCAGCTGGACCCGGAGGCGAAGAAGATCAGGTCGCCGGGAAGCAGCGCGCCCTGGGACACGCTCTGCCCGCGGGTCGCGTAGTACTGGTCGCGCGCCACCCGCGGGAGCGTGTAGCCGACCGACCGGTACGACGCCCACATCAGGCCGGAGCAGTCGAACGAGTTGGGACCCTCGGCCGCCCAGACGTACGGGTCGCCGAGTTGGGCCAGCGCGTACTGGACCGCCTTCAGCGCGTTGGCGTTGGCCCGCAGGCCCGCGGCGCTCTCGTTCCGGACGTACTGGGCACCGGCCCGCTGCTCGACCCGCTCCTGCTCACGCTCGTACGCCTCGACCGCGTCGATGTTGTCGGCCCGCAGCTTGCGCAGCGCGTCTTCCTTGGTCTTGCGGGTCTTCTCGAGGTCGGTCGCCTGCTTGACCAGGCTGTCGTACTTGGCCTGCATGGCGGCGTAGTACGAGGTGGCGTTCTGCTCGGCGACCTTGGCCCGCTCGACCCCGTCGCCGGCGATCTCCGGGTGCGGCCCGGCCGACTGGCCCGTCAGCAGCCGGTTGAGCATGTCGAGGTCCTGCAGGTCCCGGTCGTACGCGCCGGGCGGCAGCGCGGCCGCGGCCTTGAGCGCGTCGCCGGCCGCGTCGTCGGCGGCGTGCTGCGCCGCGGTCAGCTGGTCGCGCATCTGGCGCAGGTTGGCGTCGGCCAGCCGCAGGTCGCCTTCGGCCTGGTCACGCTGCTGCTGGAGCTCGAGCACCTGCTCGCCGAGCAGCTGGACCTCGGTCGCGCTGGAGTTGATCCGGGCGGCCAGCGGGCCGCTGGCGGTCGGCGACGGGATCTGCGGGAGGCTGGTGACCGGTGCCTGGCCGGGCAGCTGGACGGCACCGATCGCCGCAGGCCGCGAGCCGTCGTCGGGGGCGGTCGCGGGAAGCGGCGGGTCGGCGAACGCCGGCGTGCCGAAGCCGGCCGCGGCGGTGGCCGTGGCCAGCAGCAACGCGGCCCAGGCCACGGGTCTGAACACCCGCATGTGCTGCGGATGGTCCTGGCCGTTGGGCTGCCGGCTCGACATGATCCTCCCCGGATGTCGCGTTGTGACGACCCAACACCCGGCGGCACATTACGGACCCGATGGGCCCGACGCGCCGTCTGGTGTATCCCGTCACACTCGTTACTACCGCAAAAGCGTGGCGACTGTCGATGGCAGCAGCGGTAACGAGATGCTGAGAACGAATGAACGGCAGTGGCCGAACGGTGATCATCACGCGGGTGCACGTACGCTCGCCTGCATGGACGAGGCACGCAAGCACGAGCTCGAGGAAAAGGTCTACGCGGGTATCCGACTTTCCCGACAGGACGGTGTGGACCTCTACGAGTGCGATGATCTGGCCTGGCTCGGCCGGCTGGCTCACCACAAGCGCACGGAGCTCAACGGCGACCGGGTGATGTTCAACATCAACCGGCACCTCAACCTGACCAACGTCTGCTCGGCCAGCTGCGCCTACTGCTCGTTCCAGCGCAAGCCGGGCGAGAAGGACGCCTACACGATGCGCATCGACGAGGCGGTCCGCAAGGCCAAGGAGATGGAGAGCGAGCAGCTCACGGAGCTGCACATCGTCAACGGCCTGCACCCGACGCTGCCGTGGCGCTACTACCCCAAGGTCCTGCGCGAGCTGAAGTCCGCGCTGCCGAACGTCAACCTCAAGTGCTTCACCGCGACCGAGGTCCAGTGGTTCGAGAAGATCAGCGGGCTGCCGGCCGACGCGATCCTCGACGAGCTGATGGACGCCGGCCTCGAGTCCCTGACCGGCGGCGGCGCCGAGATCTTCGACTGGGAGGTCCGGCAGCACATCGTCGACCACGACACCCACTGGGAGGACTGGTCGCGGATACACAAGCTGGCCCACAGCAAGGGCATGAAGACCCCGGCCACCATGTTGTACGGCCACATCGAGGAGCCCCGGCACCGGGTCGACCACGTCATGCGGCTGCGCGAGCTGCAGGACGAGACCGGCGGTTTCGCGGTCTTCATCCCCCTGCGCTACCAGCACGACTTCGTCGACTCCCAGGACGGCAAGGTCCGCAACAAGCTGCAGGCGCGCACGACGATGGCGTCGCCGGCCGAGTCGCTCAAGACCTTCGCCGTATCCCGCCTGATGTTCGACAACGTCCCCCACGTCAAGTGCTTCTGGGTGATGCACGGCCTGTCGGTCGCCCAGCTCTCGCTCAACTTCGGCGTCGACGACCTGGACGGCTCGGTGGTCGAATACAAGATCACCCACGACGCCGACTCCTACGGCACGCCGAACACGATGCACCGCGAGGACCTGCTCAACCTGATCTGGGACGCCGGCTTCCGGCCGGTGGAGCGGGACACCCGTTACAACGTCGTCCACGAGTACGACGGCCCGCCGTCGCTCGCCGAACGCCGCGCCGACCCACAGGACGTGATGTCGTGAACCCCGCCGTCAAGTACACGCTGGCCCGGCTGGGCCTGTTCGTGCTCATCTTCGCCGCGCTGCTGCCGGTGCCGATGGACATCTTCCTCAAGCTGATCCTCGCGCTGGCATTCTCGGCCGCGATCTCGTGGTTCTTCCTGCGCACCTGGCGCGACCAGATGGCACAGCAGCTCGCCGACCGGGTCGACAAGCGCCGCGAGGACAAGGCCCGGCTGCGCTCCGCGCTGGCCGGCGAGGACGACCCGCCGGCCACCGCGAAGGGCTGAGCGCTACCAGTTGGTCGAGCCGGGGACCTTCGGCCACGGCTTCCACCACGGCTTGATCAGGTACGCGATGCCGCCGGTGCCGCCCGAGACGCCGCCGGAGGCGTTGATCCGCTTGGTCCGCAGCCAGACCTGCTCGAACTGGCTGCGCTTGTAGACGTTGCGCACCACGTCGTTCGACGAGCTGGCCGGGTCGTTGATGATGACGTCGCCGTCCGCGGTGAAGCCGACGATCACGAACAGGTGCCCGGAGGTGCCGTAGTTGGCCCCGTCCAGCTCGCTGGCCAGGAACGACTGGCTCGTCACGATCGGGATGCCGGCGGCGATGAAGCGCTCCGCCTCGTCCAGCGAGTGCAGCCGGGTGACCTTGCCCTCCAGCCCGGGGTACGAGGCCGCGTACGCCGTGTTGAACGGCCAGTTGCCGGCGCCGTCATAGGTGTAGTCGTAGGTCATCCGCGCGGCGTGGTTGACCGACGGGTCCGGGTAGGTCGGGTCGACCCACGCGGTGTCGGCGTCCGACGGCTTGCGGCCCCAGTACTCGATCACCATCTCGGTCGAGGTCGGCGAGCACCAGGCCTCGCCACCGCCGTCGTACTCGGGGTAGTGCCCCTCGTGGATGTTCTGGGAGTAGCGCGGCACCGCGAGCTCCTTGCCCCAGGCGATGTGCCCGGCGCTCGGTGGCACGTCGAACCGGTCCGGCACGTACGACGACATGGCGCCGAGCGCCCAGACCCGCGGCGAGGCGAGCTGGCCCGGCGCGCGGTAGAGCGTCAGCCGGAGCTGGTAGGACCGCAGCATCACGCCGTTGGCCACGTCGTCGATCGAGAACGTGTCGGTCCAGATCGTCGAGTACGGGTCGCCCTGCCGGTTCACGGAGGTGCGCTTGATGTCCTCGTCGCCGGAGGCCCAGCGCCCCATCACGTACCAAGGCGTCTGGTTCCCGGTGTTGTAGGTGCCCTGCATCTCGACCTGGATCCAGGTGCCGCGCGGCGTCTCGGCGTTCCAGGAGGCGATCAGCTCGCTGGCGTCGAACCCGACGTCGCGCTTCGGCGAGGTCCAGGTCGCGTAGTTCCAGCTGCGGGTGACCCCGGTGTGCGGGTCGGTGTAGTCGGTCGTCCCCTGTGGACGCAGGATGGTCACTCCACCCTGGAGGCCGGGAACGCCCGGAATGCCCGGCAGGGCGATGGTGCCCTGGTGACTGCCGGTGCGCCAGTCGCGATATGTCGACCAGCCCTGGTACGTGATCTGCTCGTCATGGACGGGCGGCGGGGTGACTGCGGCACCGGCCGGCGCCGCGAACCCGGCAATTAAGGCAACCGCCCCGAAGACCGCGACGGCCGCCCGCGCTGATGCGTTCATGGCTGTCACTATCGCTGTTGAAAGGAAGTTTCACCAGAGTTCGTTCTGCTGAAGTTCATTGACAGATCGCGCTGATCGTCGACGCCGTGAGCAGTCGCTGTTCTCCTGATCCGGAGTCGAATACGTATGAAACCGTGCCGAGATCGGTGCCGGCGGGATAGGTCGGCACCGTGCTGGCCAGAAAGGTCCCGCTGACCTCGTGCCCCTTCGGTGGCCGGCCGACCCAGAGCCGCACGGTCGCCACCTTGGGGAACGGCGTCCGGGACCCGGCGGGCACGACCACGGTCCGGAACGCGTCGTCGTCGCCGAGCGGCACAGCGCCATCCGCGATGGACTCCCGCACCGGAAGCTCGACCTGCCACCAGGTGTCCTGAGGCGATTCCGTCGCCCCGTCCTCCGCGGGCCGCACGGCCACGACCTGGACGGCTGCGACCAGATCGCCGTCGCAGAGCGGCGCGCGGAGGTGGTAGCGGTCGCCGACCCTTGTCACGCCGAACGCGACGCCGTCTTCGCTCGGCGCCGGGTCGGCGCAACCCGCGGCCGTAGCCAGCGCGAGCACCGCGAGCATCCCGAAGGGGAGCTTCATCCACGACCTCCGATGTCGAGCATATTTTCGATGGGATGATCAGCTTGGCATGGAATCGCGCAAAGACCCATATTGATATGACCATGCATCGGGTGGTGAGGTTCGACCATCGTTCCTCCACCAACCCCCTGGAGGTCATGCATGGCCATCCGTCCGGTCCGGCGTCGCACGTTGACCGCACTGGTCAGCGTCGCTGTCGTGGGCCTGCTCGTCGCCTCGGCCAACCCGGTCGCGGCGCACAAACCGGCGCCCGGTGGCGGCACCGCGGCGACCTCGGCCGAATACCGCGTGCTCGGCCCGAAGACCCTCGCCGACCGCAACGCCGTCGCCGGCACCGGCGCCGCGATCGACTACGTCGAGCACGGGGTCCTCAACGTCACCGCGACCGGCACCGAGGCCGCCGCCATCCAGCGGCTGGGCTTCACGCTGGAGAAGGTGACGCCGCCGGCCGCCAGCGGCGGGCCGACCACGCTGGCGTTCCCGCCCGCCGACTCCGCCTACCACGACTACGCGGAGCTGACGGCGGTGGTCAACCAGGTCGTCGCGGACCACCCGTCGATCGCGCGGAAACTCTCGATCGGCAGCTCCTACGAAGGCCGCGACCTGATGCTCATCAAGATCTCCGACAACGTCAACCTCGACGAGGCCGAGCCGGAGATCCTGTTCAACTCGCAGCAGCACGCCCGTGAGCACCTGACCGTCGAGATGGCCATCTACCTGCTCAACCTGTTCACCGACAACTACGGCACGGACTCCCGGATCACCAACATCGTCAACAGCCGCGAGATCTGGATCGTGCCGACCGTCAACCCCGACGGCAGCGAGTACGACATCGCCACCGGCTCCTACCGCAGCTGGCGCAAGAACCGGCAGCCCAACTCGGGCTCGTCCAACGTGGGCACCGACCTCAACCGCAACTGGGGCTACAACTGGGGCTGCTGCGGCGGTTCGTCGGGCACGACCAGCTCCGAGACCTACCGCGGCCCGTCGGCGTTCAGCGCGCCCGAGACCGCCCGCCTGCGCGACTTCGTCAACAGCCGGGTCGTGGGCGGCGTGCAGCAGATCAAGGCCAACATCGACTTCCACACGTACTCGCAGCTGGTGCTCTGGCCGTACGGCTACACCACCGCGAACACGGCGACCGGGATGACGACGGACGACTACAACACGTTCGCGACGCTCGGCCAGCAGATGGCGGCGACCAACGGCTACACGCCGGAGCAGTCGTCGGACCTCTACATCACCGACGGTGACAGCCTCGACTGGCTGTGGGCGACCCACAAGATCTGGGCGTACACCTTCGAGATGTATCCGGGCTCGGCCAGCGGTGGCGGCTTCTACCCGCCCGACGAGGTGATCCCGGCGCAGACCAGCCGCAACCGGGAAGCCGTGCTGATCCTGTCCGAGGCCGCGGACTGCCCCTACAAGGTCATCGGCAAGCAGGCACAGTACTGCGGCGGTGGCGGCGGCACGACGGTCTACTCCGACACCTTCGAGACCGCCACGGGCTGGACCACCAACCCGAACAGCACCGACACCGCGACCAGCGGCCAGTGGGTGCGCGGTGACCCGGCGGCGACCACGTCCAGCGGTGCCAAGCAGCTCGGCACCACGGTCAGCGGCACCAACGACCTGGTCACCGGCGCGGCGGCGGGCACCGCCGCGGGCGACTTCGACGTCGACGGCGGCGCGACCAGCGTCCGCTCGCCGGCCATCACGCTGCCCGCGAGCGGCACGCTGACGCTGAGCCTGTCGTGGTACCTCGCGCACGGCTCGAACTCGTCGTCGGCCGACTACTTCCGGGTCAGCGTCGTGCACAACGGCGGCACGACGGCCGTGTTCAGCCAGGCCGGCGCGGCCAGCAACCGCAACGGCGCCTGGGCGGTGGCCAACGCCAACCTGTCCGCGTACGCCGGGCAGTCGGTCCGGATCCTGATCGAGGCGGCCGACACGTCCACCGCCAGCCTGGTCGAGGCGGGCGTGGACGACGTCCGAATCACCCAGAGCTGAACAGTCACGTCACCGGCGTCCCGCGCCCACGAAGCGGGGCGCCGGTGGCGTACCTAACGGGAACTCCCGACCATGGTGACCATTGGGTTACCGTGCTCCCGACCGACCGCAGCGAAGCCGGTGTGAACCCGGCGCTGTCCCGCAACTGTGATGCCCCTTCTGTCCGCGAGGGGACAAGCCAGGTCGCCTGCCGAGGTCGCGAACCAGCGCTCTCGAGGAAGGGCGCCTCGCGGGCGGGCGGAACCCTGTCGGCGAAGCACCAGACCTCGACCGACAGGAGGCATCCATGCGATATCAGGCCAGGCTCGTCCTCGCCGCCGCACTTGGCGCGGCCCTCGCGCTCGCCGGATGTGGCGACGGCGGCGGCACCGAGAACGGCGGGACCCCGCCCAGCCAGGACGTCAGCGCCACCGCCGACTTCCCGGTCACCATCGGCAACCTCACGGTCGCGGAAAAGCCCACGAAGATCGTCGCGCTGTCGCCGACCGCGACCGAGGTGCTCTTCGCGATCGGCGCCGGCCAGCAGGTGAAGGCCGTCGACGACCAGTCCAACTTCCCGGCCGAGGCCCCGAAGAGCGACTTGTCCGCGTTCCAGCCCAACGCCGAGGCCATCGCCGCGCAGGAGCCCGACCTGGTCGTGCTCTCCAACGACATGAACAACGTCGTCGCACAGCTGACCCAGTTGAAGATCCCGGTATACGTCGCGCCGGCCGGCAAGACACTCGACGACACGTACAAGCAGATCACCGACATCGGCGCGATCACCGGCAACCGGCCCGCCGCCGAGGATCTCGCCAAGCGGATGCGCGAGGACGTCGACAAGCTCGTGGCCGACGTGCCGAAGCGCGCCACCAAGCTGACCTATTACTACGAGCTCGGCCCCGAGCTCTACTCGCTGACCTCGAAGACCTTCGTCGGCTCGCTGTTCGCGCAGCTCGGGCTGGAGAACATCGCCGACGCGGCCGACGCCGACGGCAGCAAGGGCGGCTATCCGCAGCTCTCCGCGGAGGCGCTGGTCAAGGCCGACCCCGACCTGATCTTCCTGGCCGACACGGTGTGCTGCAAGCAGAACGCCGACACGGTCAAGGCCCGCCCCGGCTGGTCCGGCATCACGGCCGTGAAGACCGGGCAGATCGTCGGCCTCAACGACGACGTCGCCTCCCGGTGGGGGCCGCGCACGGTCGACCTGCTGCGCCAGATCGTCGACGCGGTGGCGAAGGTGCCGGCTTGAGAGCTCCCGGCGTACGGTGGCCGTGGCTCGTCGGTGGCGTCGTCGCCGTCGTGGTCGCGGCCATCGCCGGCCTGGCGTTCGGCCCGGTCTCGTTGCCGCCCGGCGGGGTCGCCGCCGAGCTGCTCGACCTGATCCCGGGCGTCAATCTCCACAGTGGGTTGTCGGAGCGCGACGCGGCGATCCTCCTGCAGCTGCGGCTGCCCCGGGTGGTGCTGGGCCTGCTCGCCGGCGCGATGCTCGCCCTGGCCGGCGGTTGTTACCAGGGCGCGTTCCGGAACCCGCTCGCCGACCCGTACCTGCTCGGTGCGGCGGCCGGTGCCGGGCTCGCGGTCACCGCGGTGGTGGCCTTTCGGGGGTCCGACATGGACATCGGGTCGCTGCCGGCGGGCGTACCCCTGGCGGCCTTCGCCGGCGCCCTGGTCGCGGTCGCGCTCACCTATCTGCTCGGCGTCGCCGGCCGGGACCGCACCCCGGCGTCGCTGATCCTGGCGGGTGTCGCGGTGTCGGCGTTCCTCGCCGCCGGGCAGACCTATCTCATGCAGCGCAACGCCGACGACATCCGGGCCATCTACTCGTGGCTGCTCGGCCGGCTGGCCACGAACGGCTGGCACGAGGTGAAGCTGCTGCTGCCGTACGCCGTCGTCACCACCGTCGTGGTGCTCGCCCTGCGCCGCGAGCTCGACGTGCTGTCGGTCGGCGACGACGAGGCGAGCGGCCTGGGCCTGCACCCGCAGCGGTCCCGCTACATCCTGATCGCCGCGGCCTCGCTCGGCACGGCCGCCGCGGTCTCGGTCTCGGGCCTGATCGGCTTCGTCGGGATCGTCGTGCCGCACATCGTGCGGATGCTCGCGGGCGGCAGCTACCGCGCGATCCTCCCGCTGTCGATGCTGTTCGGCGCCGCCTTCCTGGCCCTCGCCGACCTGGCCGGCCGGACCTTCGCGGCGCCCGCCGAGATCCCGATCGGCGTGGTCACCGCGTTCGTCGGCGGCCCGTTCTTCGTGCTCGTGCTGCGCACCGCGAAGCGGGTGATCACTTGAGCGAGCGAAGCGAGCGCAGCCGGCTCGGCGCACCGTGTTCCTGCTCCGGCGACCGGAGGGAGGCGGCGGCATGAACGCGGCGATCGAGGTCCGGGACCTGCACGTGACCCTCGGCAGGACGCCGATCCTGCGCGGCATCGACCTGTCGGTCGCGCCGGGTGAGTGGGTCGCGGTGATCGGACCCAACGGCGCCGGCAAGTCGACGCTGCTGCGGGCGATCGGCGGCCTGCTCCCCGCGGGTGGTGCGGTGGCCCTGGTGGGCACGCCCATCGAACGGCTGCGCCGCCGGGCCCGGGCGCGCACGGTCGCGACGGTCGCGCAGTCGCCGGTCGTACCACCGGGGATGTCGGTCTTCGACTATGTGCTGTTGGGCCGGACCCCGTTCGTCTCGCTGCTCGGCCGGGAGTCCGCGGCGGACCTCGCCGCGGTGCGCGCGCTGCTGGACCGGCTCGACCTGACCGGCTTCGGCGACCGCGAGCTGGACACCCTCTCCGGTGGCGAGCGGCAACGGGTCTTCCTGGCCCGGGCGCTGGCGCAGGAGCCGTCGCTCCTGCTGCTCGACGAGCCGACCAGCGCGCTGGACATCGGCCACCAGCAGGAGGTCCTGGAGCTCGTCGACACGTTGCGCCGCGACCAGGGGCTGACCGTGGTCGCGACGATGCACGACCTGTCGATCGCCGGCGGGTACGCGGATCGCCTGGTGCTGCTGACCGACGGCGTCGTGGTGGCCGCCGGCACCGCCCGTGAGGTGCTGACCGAGGAGATCCTCTCCCGCTTCTACCGCGCGCGCGTGCGGGTCGTGGACGGCGTCGACGGTCCGCTCGTGGTCCCGTATCGAGGTAGTCCGTCCGGTCAGTAGAGATTGGCCGAGGTGACTAGTAGTCATTCGTGAGTTTCGACGGGTTTCGTGGTTACGTCGGAGATGTGAGTGTTGCTTACCGCACCGCATGGGTGCCGAACGACCTCACCCCTCGGAATGACGCCGCCGACCTGGCGGCTGCGTGGGTGCTGGACCAGGCTCGGACCCACGCGCTGCAGCCCGTCCTTCGCTTGACGGAGGGAACCCCCGGGCGCGGCCACGCTGTGCTTGCCGTACAGCCCGACTACAACGACGTCTACAAGGCGATCCAGGCGGCGCGCTTCGGTGCGTTCGCCGCCGTGGAGTCTGGCGGGACTCCACTGATCGGCTGGGCGATGGAGACCCGCGCCCTCGACCTGACGACCGGGCAGGTCACCACGGACACCCGAAGTGCTGCGCTCAAGGAGGCCATCGCACGCATCCACTTCTTCGACAACAACGGCTGGACCCGGGGCTTCGGCGCCGAGACCTCCAAGCGGATCCTCGGCGACCTGCGACCGGCCGATCGCGACAAGGACGTGATCCTGGGCAGCCTCTGCGCCCTCGGCTCGCGGGCCAAGGCCCTGCGCCGGCTCGCCGACCTGGCGGAGCGCGCGTGGAAGTAGGTCGATATCCGGAGTAAGTTCACTGCGCATGTGGATGCGAAAAGCGTCAATGGCCGCCGTCTCGATCGGCGTGCTGGCCGTCTCGGCGGGGTTCACCAACACCCCGTCGCCGTCCTGGGAGCTGTCACCCACCGACAGCACCGCCCGCCTCCGCGGCCTGTCGGTGGTCAGCGCCAGCACCGTCTGGGCCAGCGGCAGCCTGGGCACCGTGCTGCGCACCGTCAACGGCGGCCGCACGTGGTCGTCGGTCGGCCCACCCGACACGTCGGCCCTGCAGTTCCGTGACATCGAGGCGTTCGACGCCCGCCGCGCGGTGGCGCTGTCCATCGGCCCGGGCGAGGACTCGCGCGTCTACCGCACGGTGGACGGCGGTCGCAGCTGGACCGAGACCTTCCGCAACACGGACCCGGCCGCGTTCTACGACTGCCTGACGTTCCTCGACGAGCGGCACGGGCTCGCGCTGTCGGACCCGGTGGACGGCAAGTTCCGCATCCTGGCCACCTCGGACGCCGGGCGGTCGTGGTCGGTGCTGCCGACGCGCGGCATGCCGCCCGCGCTGGACGGCGAGTTCGCGTTCGCGGCGAGCGGCACCTGCCTGGTCGCGGCGGGCGGGCGGGCCTACTTCGCCACCGGCGGCGGCGCCACGGCCCGGGTGTTCCGCAGCGACGACCTGGGCCACACCTGGCGGGTGAGCGACACTCCGGTGCCGAGCGGCCCGTCGGCCGGCATCTACTCGCTGGCGTTCCGCGACCGGGACCACGGCGTCGCGGTCGGCGGCGACTCCGTGCTCCCTGCCACGGCACCTGACGCGGCGGCCGTCACCCGCGACGGCGGCCGCACCTGGGCACCAGCGGCGCGCGAGCCGGGCGAGTACCGGTCCGGCTCGGCCTGGATGACCAAGCTGGGCCCGGTGCTCGCGGTGGGCCCGACCGGCAGCGACATCTCGTTCGACGGGGGCCGCCACTGGTCGCTGTTCGACCCGGGCAGCTTCGACGCGGTGGAGTGCGCGGGCCTCGCGGTCTGCTACGCCTCGGGCGAGCAGGGCCGGATCGCTAGGTTGCGCTGGTGAGCGGAGCCGGCAGGGGCTCGGCGTGCAGCACGGCGAGGCGGCTGACGGCCCGGGTGAGCACGACGTAGAGGCGGTGCAGGCCGCGGGGTTCGGCGGCGACGATCGCGGCCGGTTCGACGACCACCACGTGGTCGTACTCGAGGCCCTTGACGACCGACGCGGGCACCACCGTGACCCGCGCGGCGGACTCGACCTCGTCGGCGGTCGCGGAGTCGACGCCGGCCGCGGCGAGCGCCGCCCGGATCCCGGCCACGGCGGTGTCGGCGGCGATCACGCCGACCGACCCGTCGTGGGTCAGGGCCGACCTGACCTCGGCGACCGTCGCGGCGTCGAGGTCGGTGACCGCGTCGATCGTCAGGCCGCCGTCGTGGCGCAGTGAGCGGGCCGCCGGCACGTCGACGGCCAGCGCGGGCAGCAGGCGGTTGGCGAAGGTGACCACGGCCGCCGGCACGCGGAAGCCGATGGTCAGCGGCACCACCGCGGCGTCGGGCTTGCCGAGGTGCCGCAGGGTCTCCTTCCAGTCGACCGCGGCCCACGGCGCCGTGCCCTGGGCCAGGTCGCCGAGCAGGGTGATCGAGCCGTGCTCGCTGCGCCGGGCGATCGCGCGGGCCTGCATCGCCGACAGGTCCTGTGCCTCGTCGACGACCACGTGGCCGAAGCTCGGGCGCCGCTCGATCAGGCCGGCCGCCTCGTCGATCAGCACGAGGTCGGCGGCGGTCCACTTGGCCGACTTCAGCGACCGCGGCGGCGTCGACCACGCGATCAGCGCGCGCTCCTCGTCGGTGAGGATGCCGGCGGGCGGGTCCGTCAGGATCTCGGCGACCAGCCCTTCCGGCGTGACCGCGGGCCAGACCTGGTCGAGGTAGTCCGTGACCGGCTTGGCCTTGCCCATCCGGCGCAACCAGCCGTCGCTGGGTGAGTCGCCGCGGCGCGCCTCGGACTGGCGTTGCAGCAGGCTGACCACCCGGGCCCGGATCCGTTCGCGGGCGGTGCCATAGGGAAGGTCCTCCTGGCGTACGTCCTCGACCAGGCGGCGGAGCACCTCGGCGCCGATCCGCCAGCGGTACGAGCCGTCGGGCACGGTCATCGGCTCGGTGGGTGCACCGATGCGCGCGTCGAGGGCGGCGGCGAGCACGGCGGCCATCCGGGCGTCGTGCTTGACCGCGGCGGCGGCCGGACTCTCCTGGGCCCGCACGGTCACGCCGGCCAGCAGGTCGTCGACCGTGGCCTGCTCGACCTCGACCTCGCCGAGCGCGGGCAGGACGGCCGAGATGTAGGACAGGAACGCGCGGTTCGGCCCGACCACCAGCACGCCGGAGCGGCGCAGCCGCTCGCGGTGCAGATAGAGGAGGTACGCGGCCCGGTGCAGCCCGACCGCGGTCTTACCGGTGCCGGGCGCGCCCTGCACGCAGATCGAGGTGTCGAGGTCGGCCCGGACCAGCTCGTCCTGCTCCGGCTGGATGGTCGCGACGATGTCGCGCATCGGGCCGACGCGGGGGCGCTCGATCTCGGAGGTCAGGATCCGGCTGGCGGTGCCGAGCTCCTCGCCGCGGTCCAGGTGCTCGTCCTCGAAGCTGGTCAGCAGCCCGGCACTGAACCCGAACCGACGGCGGACGGCGAGGCCCTGCGGGTCGCGGGCGCTGGCGCGATAGAACGACCGGGACACCGGCGCCCGCCAGTCGAGCACCATGGGCTCGCCGTCCTCGTCGGTGACGTGCCGGCGCCCGACGTGGTAGCGGTGCCCGGCGTGGTCCTCGGCCGCCGGGCCGGTGCCGAAGTCGAGCCGCCCGAAGAACAGCGGGGTGTCCGGGTCGTCGGCCAGCTCGGCGACGCGGCGGGCGAGCGTACGCCCGAGGGTCTCGGCGGTGTAGGAGTCACCGGCGACGTTGCCGCCGGTGGAGAACAGGGCTTCGGCGCGCTCCCGCATCCGGCGCAGGGCGGCCCGCGACTCGGTGAGATGCGCACGCTCGGCGTCGAGGTCGGTCTCGAGGTCGCTGGCGGGCTGGATGTCGGAGTTCACAAAATGATCAGCGGGCAGGGTCATCCGAGGGAACCTTCCGGCGGGTCGTCAGTGTGGCTCGGGAAGACCTGGGCCGCCCGGAACTCCGCGCGGAACGCCTCGAACGCGCCCCAGCCGGTGCCGGCAGTGCCCGGTAACCGCACCATCAGCACGGCGGCGCTCCACGCTACGCCGGCCCCGAGGTGGTGGCCAGGCATTTACCGGGGCGGTGGGACGATGTGGGTATGACGGAGGTCGGGCAGGAGCGGCGCCGGATTTCGGATCCCACGATGATGCGGGCGCTGGCGCATCCGGCGCGGATGGCGATCATCGAGGATCTGAACACCACCGGTGAAGGGCGGACCGCGACCGAGCTGGCCGAGATCGTCGGGTTGTCGCCCAGTGCGACCAGTTACCACCTGCGCGAGCTGGCCAAGGTCGGCCTGATCGAGCAGGCGCCCAGCCGGGGTGACGGGCGGGAGCGGGTCTGGCAGAGCCCCGTGCACGCCTGGGGCATCGACCTCGAGCCCGACGCCGACGCCGAGACGCAGGCCGCCGAGGACGAGTTGGTCGGCGTCTACGTCGACCGCGACTACGCCCGACTGCGGGCCTTCCTGGCCCGTTCGCGGCAGGAGCCGCCCGAGTGGCACGCCGCCGCCGGGCTCAACACCTCGACGATCCTGGTCACCGCGGACGAGTTGAAGGACCTGTTCGAGCAGGTGCAGCGGCTGATCGGGCCGCTGCGGACCCGGGACCGCAAGGGGACCGAACCCGAGGGGGCGCGCACGGTGCGTGTCCACTTTGCCGTTTTCCCCGACGACTGATCCAAGCCGGGACTTGCGTACCGGAGATGTGAAGGAATATTTTCGAAGCATGTCCTTCACATCTTCGGATCAGTCGCGCTGGGGTGACGTCTATATCACCGCCGGGTCGCGGGCCCTGTCCATGGCCGGCGACGCGCTCGCCGCCACCACGCTCGCCCTCGCCCTGCAGGACCGCGGCGCCGGCGGGCTCGCCGTCTCCGGGCTCTGGCTCGCGGCCACCCTGCCGCTGGTCGCGCTCGTGCCGCTGACCGGGCGCCTCGCCGACCGGTTCGACAGCCGGACCCTTCTCGTCGCCACCGGCCTCGCGCAGGCCCTGGTCTGCGCCGCACTGGCGTTCGTCACGAGCCCGATCGCCTCGATCGCCCTGGTCGCGGTGCTCGCCGCCGGGCTCGCGATCACCAACCCGACGTTCGCGGCGCTGGTGCCGTCCATGGTCAGCCGCGACGACCTGCCCAAGGCGAGTGCGCTCGGGCAGACCGCGTCGATGATCGGCACGCTGCTCGGCCCGGCGGCCGCGGGCTTCCTGGTCGGCGCGTTCGGCACCCGGCCGCCGCTGCTGATCGACGCCGTCACCTACCTGGCCGTCGCGGTCGCGGGCCTGCTGCTGCGGACGCGTCGGGGTGGAGTGCGCACCGCGGCGGCCGGCGACGTGCAGGCGCCGGTCACCCCGTGGCGGTTGCGCGCCGACGGGCTGCTGCTCGCCACCTTCCTCGCCTTCGGTGCCGTGGTCGCGGGTGTCGGCGGCGTCAACGTCATCGAGGTCTTCTTCATCCGCGACACCCTCGGCGCCTCGGCCTCCGCCTTCGGCCTGGTCACGGCCTCGTGGACGGCGGGGATGGCGGCCGGCGCCTGGATCTTCGCCAAAGTCATCCGGCGGTACGAGGACGACCGCGCACTCGCCCGCGGCGTGCTGATCCTGCTCGGCAGCACCTGCGTCCCGGTCCTGGTCAGCGCCGCCGCGCCGGGGGTCTGGCTCGTCGTCGTGCTGTGGCTGACCGGCGGTCTCCTCAACGGCGGTCTCGGGGTGTTCAGTACGGTCCTGGTCGCCCGCCGGGTGCCGGAGCAGGCCCGCGGTCGGGCGTTCGCCGGCCTCAACGCGGCTGCCAACGGCGGCGCGATGTTCGGCTACGTGCTCGCCGGCGCCCTGCTCGGCCCGTTCTCGCCCCGCGCGCTCGTCTTCGCGTTCGGCCTGGCCGGCGTCCTGGCCGTGCTCGCCGCGGCCCTGCCCGTCGCCCGCGCCATCCGGCAGTCGCCGGTCACATCCCCGGCGGTCGCCTGAGCGGTGTCCCACTGCTCGGGATACCGTGGGTTCACCATGACCGAGATACGCAGACCCCGTGTCGGGCACATCCAGTTCCTGAACTGTCTTCCGATCTACTGGGGCCTGATGCGCTCGGGTGCCCTGCTCGACGTCGACCTGCACAAGGACTCACCGGAGCGGCTCAACTCCGCGCTGGTGGCGGGCGACCTCGACATCGGACCGATCTCCCTGGTCGAGTACCTCCGCAACGCGCAGGACCTGGTCCTGCTGCCGGACCTCGCGGTCGGCAGCGACGGGCCGGTGCTGTCGGTCAACATGGTCACCACCCGGCCGCTCGACGAGCTGGACGGCGCCCGGGTGGCGCTCGGCTCGACCTCGCGGACGGGCGTGCTGCTCGCCCAGATGCTGCTCGAGCAGCGGTACGGCGTGACGCCGGAGTACTTCCGCTGCCCGCCCGACGTGACCCAGATGCTGCTGGAGGCCGACGCCGCCGTGGTGATCGGGGACGTGGCGCTGCGCGCCATGTACGAGGCACCCCGCCGCGGGCTCACGGTCACGGACCTCGGCCAGGCCTGGCGCGAGTGGACCGGGCTGCCGATGGTGTTCGCGGTCTGGGCGGCCCGCCGGGACTTCGCGGAGCGCCACCCCGGCCAGGTCAAAGAGGTGCACGAGGCGTTCCTGCGGTCGCGGGAGCTGTGCCTCGCGGAGCTCGACGACGTGGCCACCGCCGCGGCGCGCTGGGAGCCGTTCGACGCCGCCACGCTCGCGTCGTACTTCCGCGTGCTCGACTTCTCGCTCGGCGAGCGGCAGATCGCCGGCCTGCGGGAGTTCGCCCGCCGCGCCACGATCGCCGGCGAGGCCCCCGAGCTGCACGGCCCCGTCTTCTACACCGACTAGCGGCCCGCGGCCTCGCGGAGCTTCGCGCCGACGCGTTCGCAGATGGCGGCGCCGTACTCGACGCCCTTGTCGATCTCGTACCTGGTCATCACGCCGACCACCCAGCCGGCGCCGATGGCCATGCAGCTGACGTGGTACTCGAGCTCCTCCTCGCGCTCGACCCAGCCGTTCTTCGTGGCGATCGTGTGCTGCTGGTCCGGCGGGAAGGCCTTGCGGATACCGAAGTCGCCCTCGTCGCGGACCGCGCGCAGCTCGTCGAGGAGGTACGTCGTCCACACCGGCCCGGCCGCCCGCCCGTCGGCGATGCAGGCGCCGAGCCGGGTGATGTCGGCGGGCGAGAGCAGGGTCCGGCTCCATCCGCCGTCCGCCGCGACCCGGCTGTCCTGGAGCCCGCAGTGCGAGATCAGCCGGCTGATCGACCGCGGTCCGCCGTTCGCCTCGTGTAGCGCGTCCGCCGCGTCGTTGTCGCTGTCCCGGATCATCGACTCGACCTGCTCCAGGTCTTCCTCGCTCGGCGTCTGACCCTGCTCGGCCGCGCGGCGCAGGAAGTCCGCGCCGATCCACGACTTGATCAGTGACGCGGTGGTGCTCACCGCGGTGCGATCGGACGGGCCGAACATCTCTCCGGTACGCGTGTCCAGCAGCGCCCAGGAGAACCAGCCGCTGTGCGGGATCCTGATCTCGGTCGCCTTGACCGGCAGCGGGGACGGCGTCGGCGCTGCCCGGCCGGCCGGGCCGGCAACGGCGGGTTCGGCGACCCGGCCGGCGGCGCCGATCTGCGGCCGCGCCCGGGCGGGAGATCGGAAGACGAGTGGGGACGCGGCCCAGAGGAGCGTTCCGGCGAGACCGACGGTCGCGAGAACGACCGCGACGGCCGTGACGGTGTTCGCGCGCCGAGTCCGGCGACGCCTATGGCTAGCGCTCAAAGTCAGCCCCGGGTGTCGCCGGACGGAAGATGGCGGACCGGCGAGGTCCTGACGTCAGGTTATCGAGCCGACACGGTCCGCACTCGAAAACTCGGACGCTAGCCTTCCGCCGCCGCTGCCCGGAGTTGCACGCCGACCTGCTTACAGATGTTCGCGCCGTACGTGTAGCCCTTGCTGATGTCGTACTTGGTCATCACGCCGATGACCCAGCCGTCGCCGATCGCCATGCAGCTGACGTGGTACTCCTGCTCCCGCGTCCGGTCGACCCAGCCGTTCTTGATGGCGATCTTCTTCTGCTCCGCCGCCGGGAACGCCTTGCGCGGGCCGAAGTCGCCGGTGCCGCGCACGGCGCGCATCTCGTCGAGCAGATACTTGGTCCACTTCGGGCCGGCCGCGGTGCCGTTGGCGATGCAGGCGCCCAGCCGGGTGATGTCCGCGGGGGAGAGCATCGTGCGGCTCCACCCGCCGTCGGCGGAGACCTTGCTGTCCTTCAGCTTGCACATGGAGATCAGCCGCTTGATCGACGGGGAGCCGCCGTTCGCCTCGTAGAGCGACTGAGCCGCGTTGTTGTCGCTGTCCCGGATCATCGTCTCGACCTGGGCCATCCGCGACGCGCTCGGCTCGGTGCCCTGTTCGGCCGACCGGCGCAGGAAGTCGGCGCCGATCCACGACTTGATCAACGAGGCGGTGGTGCTCAGCTCGGTGCGGTCGGCCGGGCCGGACATCTGCCCGGTACGGGTGTCCAGCAGCGCCCAGGAATACCAGCCGCTGTGGTCGATGTCGACGTCGGTCGCCTTCACCGGCAGCGGCGCGAGGGTGGCGTCGGGCTTCGGCTCGGGCTTGGCCGGCGACCTGCTCGGTGTCGGGTCCGGGTCGCCCGCGGCACCGGTGGCGCTCCCGGCGTCCTCCCAGCGCGCGGCGGCCCGGGCCGCCAGCGGTGACCCGGGCCAGAGCCGCATCCCCGCGACCCCGAGGGCGGCGAGGACGACGAGTATCGCGACAACTGTCGTCGTGCGCCGGGACCGGCGCTTTCTGGGGGGAGTGTTCAACTGCTCAGCCTTGGCTGCCGGCGGACGAGGGGATGCGCAGCGCCGCGCCGACCTTGGGCGTCACGAGCTGGGTGGCGGTGTCCTGGCACACCTTGGCACCGTACGACAAAGGCTTTGAACTGGGGTAACGAGTCTGCACGGCGAGTACCCAATCCTTGCTGATCGCCATGCAGCTGATGTGCCAGTCGCCGTCGTAGACGAGCGGGGTCCAGCCGTTCTTGAAGCTGATCGGGCCTTCCTTGGCGACGATCTCCTTGGGCAGGCCGTCGATGATGCCCCAGCGACCACCGCCGGAGGACTTCCCCTGCTGTGTGACGCTGCCGCGCACCTTGCTCATCTCGCTCAGCACCAGCGGCGTGTACTTCTTACCGGCCGCCTTGCCGGACGTGATGCACTGGCCGAGCCGGGTGACGTCCTGCGCGGACATCTCGGTGAAGCTCCACCAGCCCTCGTAGCCCTTCACGGTGCCGAGGTGGGTGTTCTTCAGCCCGCAGGTGCTGATCATGCGCTTGGTCTGCGTCGTCCCGCCCGCGGCAGAATTGATCTTGCCCGCGTCGTTGTCGTTGCTGTCGCGGATCGCCCGTTCGATGGACGCCTTCTGGCCACTGGAGAGCGTCTTGCCGCCCTTGTCGAGCTGGTGCAGGTAGTCGGCGACGATCCACGTCTTGATCATCGACTCGGTGGAGCTGGTCTCTTTCGCGCTGTTCTTCGAGCCGGAGATCTTGCCGGTCTTGAGGTCCATCAGCGCCCAGGCGTAGAAGCCGTCGACCTTGACCGAGACGGGGCCGGGGGCGAGCGTCGGCTGGGGTGGTTCGACCACCTTTGGGGGGATCGTCGGCGCGGGTCCGGCTGCGGCGGCCGTCGCGGTGGCGCCGCCGCTGTCGTTCAGCTTGGCGTAGGCGGCGGGCACGAGCAGTACACCGCCGAGCAGCAGTGCGGCGATGGCGAGCACCATAACCACGCGAGGACGCATGAGGGGTGATCTCCGGTTGTTTTCAGGCCGGGGGGGTGGCTCTCGGTAACCGATCGCGGGGGAAGGCGATCTACCGCGTCGAAGTCTACGGCGCTGCCCGCCGCGACGGCATGGGCGAAAATGCCGTCAGCCCGCCGAAAACCCCCTCATTCGGGCAGGTTCGGCGATGCAAGTTAAGGAAATCTTATGCGTTTCAGGTGACGCACCTCATGGTCCACAGTGGAACGGTGAGGACGCGGACCGAAAGCAGTTACTCACTCAGGGTGACGGTCGTCGCGGGTTTGTTACAGGTGCTGGCTTGTGTGTCAGGAAGCTGTAACACTGTAGGCATGTACGGGAATGACTTCGCCGGCCCGGATGCCGGGTCCGACGGTGGTCTCCTCGGGCAGGTCGAGGCCGCCGAGGCGGCGCTGCGCGCCGCCGCGCACCGTGGTCGGGTCGAGGGTGACCCGGCGGCTCTCCAGGACTACTTCGACGCGGTGATCGCCGCCGACCAGAAGATCGAGCCGCGCGACTGGATGCCCGAGGCGTACCGGCGCGGTCTGGTCCGCCAGATCGCCCAGCACGCGCACTCCGAGATCATCGGGATGCAGCCCGAGGGCAGCTGGATCACCCGTGCACCCTCGCTCAAGCGCAAGGCGATCCTGCTCGCCAAGGTCCAGGACGAGGCGGGGCACGGCCTTTATCTCTACGCGGCCGCGGAGACCCTCGGGGTCAGCCGCGCGGAGCTGGTCGACATGCTCCTCGACGGCCGCCAGAAATACAGCTCGATCTTCAACTACCCGACGCTGACCTGGGCCGACATCGGCGCGATCGGCTGGCTGGTCGACGGCGCGGCGATCGTCAACCAGGTCCCGCTGTGCCGCTGCTCCTACGGGCCCTACGCGCGCGCCATGATCAGGATCTGCAAGGAGGAGTCCTTCCACCAGCGGCAGGGCTACGAGATCCTGCACACCTTGTCGCGCGGCACCCAGGCGCAGCACGAGATGGCGCAGGACGCGGTCGACCGCTGGTGGTACCCGTCGCTGGCGATGTTCGGCCCGCCGGACACCGACTCCACCCACTCCGCGCAGTCGATGGCCTGGAAGATCAAGCGGTTCTCCAACGACGACCTGCGCCAGCGCTTCGTCGACATGTGCGTGCAGCAGGCCGGTGTCCTCGGCCTCCGGATCCCCGACCCGGACCTGCGCTGGAACGACGAGCGCCAGGCACACGACTTCACCGCGCCCGACTACGACGAGCTGATGCGGGTGATCAAGGGCGACGGCCCCTGCAACACCGAGCGGATGGCCCACCGCAACCGGGCACACACCGAGGGCGCCTGGGTGCGCGAGGCG
This sequence comes from Asanoa sp. NPDC050611, assembly GCF_040654855.1. Classification (NCBI taxonomy): domain Bacteria; kingdom Bacillati; phylum Actinomycetota; class Actinomycetes; order Micromonosporales; family Micromonosporaceae; genus Asanoa; species Asanoa sp. NPDC050611. The sequence continues at coordinate 10,551 of NZ_JBFAIU010000014.1, read as the reverse complement.
GCCGCGGCGTACGCCGCCAAGCAGAAGGAAGCGGTGGCCGTATGAGCGGCGAACCATTGTTCGAGGTGTTCGTGCGGCCGCGGCGCGGCCTGTCGCACACCCATGTCGGCAGCCTGCACGCGCCCGACGCCGCCATGGCCCTGCGCAACGCCCGCGACGTCTACACCCGGCGCGAGGAGGGCGTGTCCATCTGGGTCGTGCCCGCGACCGAGATCACCGCGTCGAGCCCCGACGAGAAGGACGCGTTCTTCGACCCGGCCGCCGACAAGGTCTACCGGCACCCCACCTTCTACGACGTCCCCGACGGAGCGCAGCACCTGTGACGACGGTCGACTACGTCCTCCGCCTGGGCGATGACGCGCTGGTCACCGCCCAGCGCCTCGGCGCCTGGTACGCCGCCGGCCCCGAGATGGAGGAAGACGTCGCGCTGGCCAACATCGCGCTCGACCAGCTCGGCGCCGCGCGGCTCCTGCTGACCTACGCCGGCGAGCTGGAGAGTGCGGGGCGCGACGAGGACGCGCTGGCCTACCAGCGGTCGGCGGGCGAGTTCCGCAACTGCCGGCTCGTCGAGCAGCCCGAGCCCGACTTCGCTTTCGTGATCGGCAAGATGCTGCTGCTCTCGGCGTTCCAGCTTCCGCTGTACGAGGGGCTGGCGAGCGCCGGCGACGAGCGGCTCGCGGCGATCGGTGGCAAGGCGTTGAAGGAGTCCGCCTACCACCTCGACCACAGCACACTGTGGACGCTGCGGCTCGGTGACGGCACCGACGAGTCACACCGGCGCATGCAGGGCGCGCTCGACGCGCTCTGGCCGTACACCGGTGGCCTGTTCGTCGATTCCGCCGAAGGCCCGGTCGCCTTCGCGAGCCTCCGGGACACCTGGCGGTCCAGCGTGGAAGACGTGCTGCGGCGCGCGACGCTCGACGTGCCGCCGCCCGCCGCGGAGCCGACCGGCGACCGCCCGCACCTGGTCGCACTGCTCGCCGAGATGCAGGAGCTGCACCGCGCCCATCCGGGGGCCCGCTGGTGACCGCCCGGGAGGCGGTGGCCGCGGTCGTCGACCCGGAGCTGCGCGTGGTCACCATCGACGAGCTCGGCATCCTCCGCGACGTCGAGACCGACGCCGCCGGCCACGTCACCGTCACCATCACGCCGACCTACACCGGCTGCCCGGCGATGGACGTGATCCGCGCCGACATCGGTGCCGCCCTGCGCGCCGCCGGGCACGCCGACCACGAGGTCCGCACCGTCTTCGCGCCCGCCTGGACCACCGACTGGATCTCGCCCGGCGGCCGGGCCAAGCTCGCCGCCGCGGGCGTGGCGCCGCCCGGCCCCACGCGCCCCGTCACCCTCTCGATCGCGGTCCGTTGCACGCATTGCGGCTCACCCGACACGGAGCAGCTCAGCCGCTTCGGCTCGACCGCGTGCAAGGCCCTGTGGCGGTGCCGCGCGTGCGGCGAGCCGTTCGACGCGATGAAGGCGCACTGACGATGAGCGTGACGATCAGCCGGCCGACCCGCCGGCGCCCGGTCTTCCACCCGCTGCCCGTCGCGGCCGTCGACCGGCTCACCGACGACGCGGTCGCGATCACCTTCGCCGTGCCCCCGGAGCTGCGCGAGCAGTTCGCGTTCCGGGCCGGGCAGCACCTCACCGTGCGCAAGGTCGACGACGGTGACGCGCGGCGCTCGTACTCCATCTGCTCGACGCCGCTGGAACTGTCGACTGCCGGCGTGCTCCGGATCGGCGTCAAGGAGATCCCCGGCGGGGTGTTCTCCAGCTACGCGGCCGGCGCCCTGCGGCGCGGCGACGCGATCGACGTGATGCCGCCGCTGGGCAAGTTCACGTCCGCGTTCGAGGCCGGCCGGCAGCGGCACTACGGCGCGATCGCCGCCGGCTCGGGCATCACGCCGGTGCTGTCGCTGGTCGCCACCGCGCTCGCGGTCGAGCAGGACAGCCGGTTCACCCTGCTCTACGGCAACCGGTACGCGCGCAGCGTGATGTTCGCCGACGAGCTGGGCGACCTCAAGGACCGCTACGCCGCCCGGCTGCACCTGGTGCACGTGCTCTCCCAGGAGCCCGGCGAGTCCGAGCTGCTCTCCGGCCGCATCGACGCCGACCGGCTGGCCCGGCTGCTCGACGTGCTCGTGCCCGCGGGCAGCGTCGACGAGTGGTTCCTGTGCGGGCCGTACGGGCTGGTCACCGACGCCCGCAACGTGCTCGCCAACCGCGGCGTCCCCGGCGGCGCCGTGCACACCGAGCTGTTCCACGTCGACGACGTGCCCGAACCGCCGCGCCGCGCGAGCACCGCCGACGACGCCGCGCCGGTCGAGGTCTCCGTGCTGCTCGACGGCCGGGTCTCCACGCTGCGGATGCGCCGCGACGAGCGGGTCCTGGACGCGGCGCTGCGGGTGCGCTCCGAGCTGCCGTTCGCCTGCAAGGGCGGGGTCTGCTCGACCTGCCGGGCGCGGATCGTCGAGGGCGAGGTCACGATGGCCCGCAACTACGCGCTCGAGCCCGACGAGGTCGCCCGCGGCTACGTGCTCACCTGCCAGTCCAGCCCGGTCAGCGACAAGCTGGTCGTCGACTACGACGGCTGATCGTCACCGAGCCCGCGGTAGAGCGGGCGCAGCAGGTCGACCAGCGGGATGTGCCGCACCCTCACCTTCGGCGGGTCGAGCACACGCAGCAGCAGTTCCGGCGGCGCGGACGCGCCACCGGGCAGCTCCTTGAGCTTGGCCAGCGACGTGGCGGGCTCGTAGAAGTTGTCGACGGTCAGCGGCCGGTCCGGCACGTCGAGCGGGTCGGCCGGTGGCTCGTCGGTGACCGGTCCACGCAAGGCGGCGAGCAGGTCGTCGCGCTGCCGGCCGCGCCACGCGAGCACCCGGAACGGGTCGTCGTCGAACGCCTCCGCGAGCAGGTAGAGCACCGCGGAGAGGTGCTTGCACGGAAAGCCCCAGTCGGGGCAGGTGCAGCTCATGTCGAGGTCGGTGGGGAACAGCGGCAGGCCGAGGTCGTCGAAGACCGCGAGGATCTGGATGGGCATCTCGCCAGCGAGCAACTTGGCCCGGAACACCGCCTGGTCGGCCAGCGCCTCCTCCACGCGGGTCCAGGCTTCCGGCTCGTACACCGGGATCTTGATCTCGACCTGGTACGGCTCGGTGCGCGAACCCTGCACCCGGGAGCGCACCCGCCCGGGCTCGAGGTCGAGGTCGAGCACCTGGCCGGCGCGGGCGTAACGGCGGCCACGCTCCAGGCGGCCCTTGTCGCAGATGCCCTCGAGGATGTCGATGAACCGGCGGGACCACCACTCCTCGCCGATCCGGCCGCGGCGCGAGCGGGCCTTGATGCCGCCCTCGACCTTGATCGCCTTGCCGCCCTCGAACCAGCCGTCGGGACCGACCGGCATCAGCCCACCGCCTTCGGGTCGAGCGCGAACAGGTCGCGCAGCTCCTCGGTGGACAGCTCGGTCAGCCACTCCTCGCCGGTGCCGACGACGCGCTGCGCCAGGGCCTTCTTCCGCTCGATCATCTCGTCGACCCGCTCCTCGATGGTGCCGGTGCAGACGAACTTGCGGACCTGGACGTTGCGGGCCTGGCCGATCCGGTACGCCCGGTCGGTGGCCTGGTCCTCGACCGCCGGGTTCCACCACCGGTCGACGTGGATGACATGGTTGGCCGCGGTCAGGTTGAGCCCGGTGCCGGCGGCCTTGAGCGACAGCAGGAAGATCATCGGCTCGGGGTCGCTCTGGAACCGGGTGACCAGCTCGTCCCTTTTCTGCTTCGACAGTCCGCCGTGCAGCCAGAGCACCGGCCGATCCAGATGGGCGGCGAGATAGGGCTGGAGCAGCGAGCCGAACTCGGCGTACTGCGTGAAGACCAGCGCCTTGTCGCCCTCCTCGACGATCTCCTCGGCCAGCTCCTGCAGCCGGGCGAGCTTGCCGGACCGCCCGGCCAGCTTGGACCCGTCGCGCAGCAGGTGAGCGGGGTGGTTGCAGACCTGCTTGAGCCGGGTCATCGCGGCCAGCACGTTCCCGCGCCGCTCGATGCCCGCGCTGGACCCGATCTTGTTGAGCATGTCGTCGACGACGGCCTGGTAGAGCGCGGCCTGCTCCGGCGTCAGCGGGCACCAGACCTTCATCTCCAACTTGTCGGGCAGATCGGAGATGATGGTCTTGTCGGTCTTCAACCGCCGCAACACGAAGGGCCCGGTGGCCCGCTTCAACGCGGCCGCGGCGTCCTCGTCCTGCCGCACCTCGATGGGCTCCTGATACCGCCGCCGGAAGATCTTCGCGGGCCCGAGCAGCCCAGGGTTCGCGAAGTCCATGATGGACCAGAGCTCGGCAAGATGGTTCTCGACCGGCGTACCGGTCAACGCGAGCCGGGTTCGGGCGGGAATGGCCCGCACGGCCTGCGACTGCCGGGTGCCGGAGTTCTTGATGGCCTGCGCCTCGTCACAGACGACCCGCCCCCACTCGACGGCCTGCAGTGCCGCGAGATCCCGCAGGGCGGTGCCGTAGGTGGTGATCACGAGATCGGCGTCCGCGAGCCGCGCGACCTCGCGCGTAGCACCGTGATGCACGTAAACGTCGAGGGAGGGCGCGAACTTCTCGGCCTCCTTGCGCCAGTTACTGACGAGCGACATAGGACAAACAAGCAACGTGGCACCGACGGCCCCACGCTCCCGCTCACTGACCAGCAACGACAACGTCTGCGCGGTCTTGCCCAAGCCCATGTCGTCCGCGAGGATGCCGCCGATGCCCAGGCGCGTCAGGAAGTCCAGCCAGGACAGGCCGCGTTCCTGGTACGGGCGCAGCCGGCCCTGGAAGGCTTCCGGTGTCGGGGTCGGGCGTAGGCGTTGGTCCGCGTCGCCCGCGAGGAGGTCGCCCAGCCAGCCGTCCGCGTCCACCGCGACCAGTGGCAGCTCCTCGTCGCCGCCCGCGGCCACCTGGCTGAGCACCTCGGCGATCGTCATCTCGCCCGTGCGGTGCTGCTCGACCGCCCGGATCGCCGCCGAGAGCTGCTTGTCGTCGAACTCGACCCAGCGGCCCTTGACCCGCAGCAGCGGCACCTTGAGGCGGGCCAGGTCGTGCAGGTCCGCGGCGCTGATCTCCTCGTCGCCGGCCATCAGGTCGACCGTGAAGTCGACCAGCTGGTCCTTGCCGACGCCCTGCGCGGCCAGCGCCTTGCCGCCCGGTGCCGACTTCGCGCGCGTGGTCAGCTTCAGGCCCAGGCTCTTGCGGCCCGCCCACGCCGGGAGCTGCACCCCGAAGCCGGCCGCCTGCAGCAACGGCGCCGCCTGGCGTAAGAACGTGTGCGCCGCCGCCGTGTCCAGGCGCGTCTCCGTCGGCTGTGCCTCGCGCAGGGCCTCGTCCAGCGGTGGGAACAGGCGCACCGCGCGACCGAGCCCCGCGAGCAGCGTCTCGTCCGGGCGGGCGGGCAGGCCCGGCACGCGCTGGCCCGCCCAGACGACCTCCGCGGGCACGTACAGCGACGGGTCGTCGACCGACTGCAGCGCGAACTCGAGGTCCCACCGGTCCGTGGTCGGCAGGGGCTCGACCAGCCGGAAGCAGACCCGGACGGGCTCGTTGGCCTGGTGCGCCGCGCGGTGCCAGCCGTCGAGGGCCGTCCGCAGCGCGGCCAGCTCCGGGCGCTGCGCCGTCGTCACCGTCACCGTCGGGTCGGCGGCGGTCAGGGCCAGCATCCACCGGTCCGCGACCGGCGCCTTCGGCCCGGGGCGGTGGCCGAGCAGCAGGCGGTCGGGGAAGGCGCGGCGCGCGGCCGCGTCGGTGAACGCCGCCAGCAGGCCGCGCAGCACCTCGCCGGGCGGCGCACCGTCGGCGGCCCGGACCGCGTCCGGCAGCGCGGCGGCCAGCTCGCGGAACGCGGCGGCGTCCCGGCCGGTGAGCACGGGGCGCCAGCGGGCGGTGTGCGCGCCGGCCGCGGTGACCAGCGCCGGGAGCAGGCGACCACGGCGGAGCAGGCCGCGGGCGTACGCCGCGACGACCGCGAGGTAACGCAGGTCGCCGCCGGGTGTCCAGTCGGGATCGTCCGACAGTCCGTCCAGCAGGTCGAGCGCCTCGGCGGGCGACAGCAGCCGCGCCTCGACGGGCACCGGGGCCAGCGTGTCGTCGACCGGCAGGGTGAGCGTCAGCGTGACCGGTTCGCCGGGAACGTCGGGTGGCGCGATCTCGCCCCAGAGCCCCAACCGCCCGTCGGCCCAGAAGCCGTGAACCACCTGCACCCTGACGAACCCCTTCTACGCGACGCTCGACACTACCCGCGCGGTCCGCGTGGCTGCCTCTTCGGCGCGGGTTAGGCTCGGGTGCGTGGAGAACCGGCGGGAGATCAACGACGTACTGCAGCGGGGCGCTGACGGCGGGCGGATCACCGCCGAGGAGGCGCTGCTGCTCTACACCGAGGCGCCGTTCCATGCGCTGGGTGAGGCGGCCGACGCGGTGCGCCGCCGCCGCTATCCGGACGGCATCGTCACCTACCTGATCGACCGCAACATCAACTACACCAACGTCTGCGTGACGGCCTGCAAGTTCTGCGCCTTCTACCGCGCGCCGAAGCACGCCGAGGGGTGGACGCACCCGACCGAGGAGATCCTTCGCCGTTGCGGCGAGGCCGTCGAGCTCGGCGCGACGCAGGTGATGCTGCAGGGCGGGCACCACCCCGACTACGGCGTCGAGTACTACGAGGAGCTGTTCAGCTCCGTGAAGGCCGCGTACCCGCAGCTGGTCATCCACTCGATCGGCCCGTCCGAGATCCTGCACATGGCCAAGGTCTCGGGCGTGAGCCTCGACGAGGCGATCTCCCGCATCAAGGCGGCCGGTCTCGACTCGATCGCCGGCGCCGGTGCGGAGATGCTGCCCGACCGGCCGCGGCGGGCGATCGCGCCGCTGAAGGAGTCCGGCGCGCGCTGGCTCGAGGTGATGGAGATCGCGCACACGCTCGGCCTCGAGAGCACCGCGACGATGATGATGGGCACCGGCGAGACCAACGCCGAGCGGATCGAGCACCTGCGGATGATCCGCGACGTGCAGGACCGCACCCGCGGCTTCCGCGCCTTCATCCCCTGGACCTACCAACCCGAGAACAACCACCTCAAGGGGCGTACGCAGGCGACCACGCTGGAGTATCTCCGGCTGATCGCGGTCGCCCGGCTGTTCTTCGAGACGGTCCCGCACCTGCAGGCGTCGTGGCTGACCACCGGCAAGGACGTCGGCCAGCTCGCGCTGCACATGGGCGTCGACGATCTCGGTTCGATCATGTTGGAGGAGAACGTCATCTCTTCCGCCGGTGCGCGGCATCGGTCCAACTTGCACGAGCTGATCTGGATGATCCGGTCCGCGGGCCGGATCCCCGCGCAGCGGGACACGCTCTACCACCACCTGCGGGTGCACCACACGCCGGCCGACGACCCGACCGACAAGCGCGTCGTCTCGCACTTCTCGTCGATCGCGATGCCGGGTGGTGGGGTCGGCACGCCGCTGCCGCTGGTCGAGCTCCACTGAGAAGCGGAGCGCGCTGAAAACGTTTCAGCACGGCCTTCGGCAACATTTCGGCAACGGTCAGCACACGAATCGTGCCGCTTGCTAGCGAGCGGTTTTGCGCGGTCGATAGCGTCCCTGACGTCGCCACCCGAGCGACCCGAAGCGCGCTCATGAGACGCCGACCGCCAGAGCGGTCGTACATATAAAGCCGAGGCGGGATGGGAAACCATCCCGCCTCGGCGTTTTGTGCCCATCCCGGTCTAGCGCCGCGCGGGGTTGTCCGGTTACCGTGCGCTGTTCCCATTCCCGTGCGTCACACAGGCAACATTTGCCTCTCAGCCCCCACGAGGAACAGATGAACTCCCGTTTGCGCGCCGCCCTCGTCCGCGCCGGTGCGGCCACCGTGTTGTCGGTCGGCCTCCTCGCCGTCGCCGGGCCGGCATACGCGGCTGACGGCCCGGACGTCGCCGTCACCCCCATCAGCACCGTCATCGCCAAGGGCGTCAAGGAAGCCAAGGCGAAGCCGTTCCAGGTGGAACTGCGCAACTTCGGCGACGTCGACGCGAGCGACGTCTCGGTCAAGGTCGACCTGTCCAACCTGAAGGGAAAGGTTGGCTTCGTCCAGCCGGAGGGCTGCACGAAGGCCGGCCCGGCCGCCTACGCCTGCCCGATCGGTGACATCGCCGCAGGCCAGGACGTCGTCATCGGCATTCCGCTGTTCAACGCCAACGGCCGGAAGGGCGAGGGCGGCTACTTCTCCGTCGACGCCATCGTGCCGGGCGACACCGACGAGGCGAACAACCACGCCGACGTCGACGTCACGGTCGCACCGAAGGGCTACGACCTGACCGTGTGGGCGCAGGACGTCTACGCCGGCGTCGTGGCCGACGGTGACGAGGTCGGCGAGGAGACCCGGGCGCCGGTCCCGCCGGGCGGCACCGCGCCGTTCGACTCGGCGATCTTCAACGACGGCAGCGCGCGCGTGGTCGGCATCGCCTACGCGGTGAAGCTGCCTGACCACGTGTCCGTCGCGTCCATGCCGAACGGCTGCGAAGTGCGCGAGGACGGCATCAACGGCATCGTCTGCGAGGACGACGAGGTCGTGCTCAAGCCGGGCGAGGTGCTGCTTCCCGAGATCACCGTCAAGGTCGCCGACGACGCCCCGGTCGGCGTGCTCACCGGCGGCGTCATCAACGCGATCGGGCTCGACCCGGGCGCCACCGACGCGGAACCCGCGGGTGACGAGGCGCGGATGGCCACCCAGGGCCAGCGCAAGCAGTTCACCGAGACCGACGAGGCCGACAACCAGGCCCGGTTCGAGGTGTTCGTCGGCACCGCGCCGACCGGGACCCCGACACCGACGCCGACGCCGACGCCGAGCGTGCCGGGCAACCCCGACGTGCCGGGCGGTGGCAACGCCGGTGGCGACGGGGGCCTGCCGGTCACCGGCCCGCAGACGGCGCTGATCGCCGGCGCCGGTGCGGCCATCCTCCTCGCGGGCGTCGTGCTCCTGCTGGCCAGCCGCCGGCGCCGCACGTTCTCGGCCGAGTAAGCGACCAACGACGATGTGAGGGCGGGGCGCGAGCCCCGCCCTCACATCGTTTCCGGTCACTGTGGTGTCACTGTGAGCTTCCTGTGAGTCGACCGTTCGGTCAATGTCCCGAAGCCTTTGGGCTTTCTTAGGTTCGCAGGTCACATCGGGGCGGCGAGGGATATCGCGGCTCGCTACTGTCCCCGCTCATATTCCCTTCCTTCACCCCACGGGGGACTTTGATGAAGCTTCGCAACCGCGTCCTGCTGCGTGCGGGCGTGGCCGCGGCAGCGGCTGTCGCGGCGTCCGTCGCGTTCACCGCGCCCGCGTTCGCTGACGACACCGCCGACCTGGGCGTCAAGCTCGAGGGCACCACGATCGCCGCCAACGCCGAGGGCAAGTTCCCGACCGTTTCGCTTTCCAACGCAGGCCCGAGCGACGCGCAGGGCGTTGTGGTCACGTTCGACGTGAGCGAGGTCCTGAACGATCTCATCCAGTTCGGCGAAGAGGACCTGTGTGGCGGGCCGGAGAACGGCAAGATCGTTTGCTCGCTGGCGGACCCCATCCCCGCCGGAGCCGAATACGACCTCGAGCTGCCGATGACGAAGAAGACCGACGCCACCGGCTCGGCCGGCAGCGTGACCGTCACCATCGAGCACGCGGGCACCGACAAGAACGAGGCCAACAACTCGGCAACCGCCGAGATCGTCCTCAGCGAGGAGAGCGGCGCGGACCTGCGGGTGTGGGCGCACGACGTCTACGGCTACAACGCCGACGAGGACGCTTTCACCGGTGAGCCGGTGGTGCCGGGCACCGAGTCGTTCGTGCTGGTCCAGATCCTCAACTACGGCGACAAGACCGCCAAGGGCGTCAAGGTCACCGTGTCGCTCCCGCAGCACGTGACCTTCACCGAGCCCGAGCCCGAGTGCGAGTTCAGCGCCGACAAGCGCACGGCGACCTGCGCATACGCGGCCCTCGAGCTGGTGCCGTGGGGCATGCACTCCGGCGACGGCGTGCCGAACTTCTTCTGGGCCGTCAAGGTTGACGAGAGCGCGCCGGCCCCGGCCACCCTGCACGGCACGGTGACCGCCGCGGCGATCGACGAGGCCGAGGTCGAGGTCCCGGCGGCGGCGGCGCGCAACGCCGGCCCCAAGGCGGAGGTCGCGCTGCCCGAGAACTTCAAGGACATCGACGCGACCGACAACACCGACGAGTTCGGCGTGTTCGTCGCCGCGGCCGGCGGCGAGGGTGGCGGCGGCGGCCTGCCGGTCACCGGCCCGGCGGCCGGCATCATCGGCGGCGTCGGTGGCGCGGTGGTCATCGCCGGCGCGGTGCTGTTCTTCCTCGCGCGGCGGCGTCGCATCGTCACGGTGACCCCGGACGCGTAAAGACAAAAGCAGTATTGACGGCCCGCTCCCACCTCGGGAGCGGGCCGTTTGATAAAGATGCCAGGTTACGCCATCCAACCAGGACAAGCAGCCGCACAATGTCGCCGAGATTTTAGTCGGGGGGGCCGATCGCTACGACC